>JBBQQP010000024.1:0-19192 GCA_038215675.1 Chitinophagales bacterium
CCACCCACCAACACACTTTCATCCGGCACCAGTCCGCACCAGTCGAGGCAGTCGAATATATATTTTTCAGCGCCCTCCACAAACCTTGTCTGATCAGTATCTTCAATACGAACGATGAAATCTCCGCCATGTTTTTTGGCAAATAAATAATTGAACAAAACGGTTCTAACACCGCCTAAGTGCAGGCCGCCGGTAGGGCTGGGTGCAAATCGTACTCTTACTTTATTAAACATGGTGCAAAGATAAGTGCTCCTTAAAATGAGCGGAAAATAAAATATATGCAGTAAGCTGGCAAGCCTTATTGAAAGAGATAGAGGAATATTTGCAATTTTTTGCAAAATTTTTTGTTTTCCAAATCAACGTCCTCACATCCCTTTAAAAAGGATCCGATCCGTTTTCGGGATGGGCAGGAGGGAAATTAAACCCGCTTTCTTACACCCCCGGATTGTTCCAACGTTTAAGGGCTTCAGTTGATTTTTCGCTCATTTATAATACGGGTAAAATTGAGCTCGTAGTATAAACCACCGGAACAAGGACCCGATCATACGGGATGGGGATGGACACTTCCTTTTCTACAAGCATAAAAAAACGCCACAAAGGCGTTTCTTTATAATTTTGTTTAGTTACCTGTAAGCAAAATACGTAAAATCAAGGGCTGCAAAAAGTCTAAAAATCCTGACTGCTTTTCTTTCAACGCATCTACCTGGTTCAGTAACTTTTAAAATTTAAATTCATTTAGTTTATCAACGAAGTAAAATTGTTCTGGGAGTATTTCCATTGATGGAGATGGTAGCAATCCGGTCGCACTCGCCGTTACCAAAATCTATGATGGCATTGAATCGGGGGGCCTTTACTTCTATAGTACCCTTGGTAATGTTTTCGCAGATTGTTTTCTTAATCAATGGAGAAATAATCGCTGAAGTTCTGGCGCTTCCTTTTGAATTGGTAACAGTAGATGTGCCGGTGATAGAGAAAATATCATCCAATAAATTTCTACGGGTGCTGTATCCTTCAACCTGGATCACATTTTTTAAAGCAGTATGCAACCAATATTTTCCGGAAGAGTCAGTGATTTTTCCGTTGTCCACTTTACGCTGCCATCCTTTTGCGGCAGGCGTGCTGATATTGGTCCAGGTAATCGTTCCTTCTTTCTGAAACCGGTTTACAGAATACCCAACAAAAGTCATTACTGAGGTGCTGCCTGATTTTCTCAAAGAATCGGATAATACTACGTTGATTTTTCCTTTACGGGTAGTGCCGTTGTTGGATGAACATCCGGTACCAAAATCTATTACAATTGTTTTGGGAAATCCCTGCAGTGGTGTTACCGTTACCGTAGCACAACCTAAAATACCCATTGTTTCCAGCGGTGTTGCGGGTGTTTCTCCCGTTAAACCATTTTCGGTGGCGGCTTCTATAAATAAATCATTGGCATCTTCCGTCAGATTATCAGCAATGGCCTGGTCTGTACTTAAGTCGATGGTGGTGGTAATTTCTTCGGTTGCGGGAGTGCTGTTGTCTTCTTTTTTACAAGCAGTAAATCCGGCAAGGGTAATGAGGGCTGTGGCAATTATTAGGTTTTTTGTTTTCATAATTTTTAGTTTTTTGTTTTAGGTTTTGAGTCAGCTTAGGACTCATCACTTAACAATGGGTTTAATCAACATTAAAAAATAATTTTGCAGCATGTGGTATTTTATAAAAACGCCGTGGTGGCTGAAGAAATTGTATAGCAATTGTATCTGGCAGATGCCGGGTGCAGAAAAAATCATTTATTTAAGCTTTGATGATGGGCCACATCCGGTCATAACGCCCTTTGTGTTGGACACGTTGGAACAATACAATGCGAAGGCAACTTTCTTTTGCATTGGTAAAAACGTGGTAGATCAGCCGGCTGTTTATGAACGAATTGTTCGGGAAGGGCATGCGGTGGGCAACCATACGTTTAATCATCTCAACGGCTGGCATACCAACAATGGGGTTTACCTCGATAATATAACAGCAGCCAAAAAACACATCGATACATCGTTGTTTCGTCCGCCTTACGGCAGAATAACTTCCTATCAGCAAAAGATGCTGGCAACCAATCCATTCAAACTGACTGTGGTTATGTGGACTGTTTTGAGCGGAGATTTTGATCAAAAGCTGGGCAAGGAAAAGTGTTTACAGAATGTATTGACTAAAACCGGAAAAGGTTCAATTGTGGTGTTTCACGATAGTGAGAAGGCATTTGAAAAGCTGGAATATACATTACCAAAAGTGTTGGAGCATTTCACCCGTCAAGGGTATAAATTCAAAAAAATAAGCTGATTAGCATGAGACAGTGTCGAAAATTTTTAGCAGAAGTTCCTAAAAAAAGAGTGGGCCTGGGTAGAAACCCTGGCCCGTTTTTAATCCGTACCCTATGAAAACTGGACGGAAGATACAAAGTAGTTTTTGAAATAACAATATTTATTTTAACATTTAATTTTCTTTAAGCGGATATAGTTTCAAATTCCTTTCAATAATCGTTGTTTAATCATTGATACAGAAGGAAGAAGTGAATATAAACGATTGTCCAACAGAATATTTCTATTGTGGCAATTTGTTTTATCGGTACATTTTTTATCAACTGGATCCCGGCGGCGTTTCAATTTTTAAAAGATTTTTAAAACAGGTTGAATCTTATTTAGAAAGTCAAAAACGCAAATAAAATGCCGGCATAGTAATAAAAAGGCTACGGTACGTTTAAATGATAATTCCAGTAATTAGCGGAATGCGAATAAACAGTTTCTATTCAATATTTTTTGGCCACTTTTACACTTTAAATAAATCATGAACATCATAGATACCCATTGTCATCTTTATTCAGCAGAATTTAATACTGATATTGACCTCATCATACAAAGAGCCGAATTAGCAGGTGTAAATAAATTTTACTTACCGGGTATCGACAGTGAATCAATCCCGGCAATGCTCTCATTGGAGGAGCGTTACCCCGGCAAGTGCATCGCCATGATGGGTCTGCATCCCTGTCATGTAAAAGAAAACTACCGGGATGAACTGGCAATTGTAGAAGATTGGCTGAGTAAACGTAAATTTTCGGCGGTGGGGGAAATAGGACTGGACTATCACTGGGATAAAACTTTTGCCACTGAGCAGGTACAGGTTTTTAAACAGCAAATTGAATGGTCCATCCAATACAACCTGCCCATTGCCATTCATACCCGCAATGCCACGCAGGAAACCATTCAGATTGTGCAGGAATACGTACCCAAAGGGGTGAGGGGTATTTTCCATTGTTTTGGCGGCAGTTACGAAACAGCACAGGAAGTGATCCGGGCAGGTTTTTATCTTGGTATCGGTGGAGTACTTACCTATAAAAAGGCCGGACTTGCAGAAGTACTCGAAAAAATTGACCTGAAACATATGGTATTGGAAACCGATGCCCCCTATTTACCACCCGTACCATTCCGTGGTAAGAGAAACGAAAGCAGTTATTTAACCCATATTCTGGCAAAGCTGGCAGCTGTAAAAAATTGTTCAGAAGATGAGGTAGCCGAGATCACTACTGCCAATGCCGAAAAAATATTCGGCTTATAGAGTTTGATACTGTATTTTTGCCGTCCTTAAAAATATGGAGAGTTGTCCGAGTGGCTGAAGGAGCACGCCTGGAAAGTGTGTATATGGGTAACTGTATCAAGAGTTCGAATCTCTTACTCTCCGCCCCACAGCATAAACCTATAAGGTTTTCAAAACCTTATAGGTTTTCAATAAAAACCTTTTAAGATATGCAGCTTTCTGTCAAATAAAGGTTCAGTTTTCAAAAAGGTATTTCATTTTTTTCCGCTACAACAAAGAAAAATCCTCACATAGAAGTATCTCTAATTGTTATCCCCGTGTCATTAAATTGTCAATTTAGTGAATGTAGGCAAGCCATTACAATGCAACATTATCTTTGCAACGATATTACCAATACTTATAAAAAATTAAAACTAACTCAGCTGAATGATCTTGAAATTCTATTCGATAATATTGTCTTTATTTTTTTTTGTTGGAGGTTTCTCCCAATCTCTCAAAGGCACCGTTAAATCACCTTCTGGAAAAGGAATCGCTTTTGCAAAATTACAGTTACTCAATACTTCAAAATTTGCGGAAACAGATTTAAAAGGTCAGTTTTCTTTTAATTTATTGGATGGTGAATACCGCCTTGCGGTTAGTGCTGCCGGATATGACACTGCTATTGTTGGAGTGAAAACAAATCTGTCTGTAACAGTGATGGAAATTATTTTACAACAAACAGCAAATTCTTTGGATGAAGTTGTTGTTACCGGTACAAAAATAGCCGTATCAAAAAATTATATCCCGGCTAATATAACAGTCGTTAACCGTGCTCAAATTGAAAATAGCAGCGAGTCAGCCTTATTGCCGGTACTGGCCGAGCATGTACCCGGACTTTTTATTACTGAGAGAGGGATTACTGGATTTGGGGTAGGTTCCGGGTCGGCAGGGGCTATCTCAATGAGAGGGCTTAGTGGAAGTCCAAATAACAGGATACTGGTTCTTATAAATGGCAGCCCACAATTCATGGGTATTTTTGGCCATCCCCTTGGGGATGCTTATGTAGCCTCTGATGTTGAAAAGGTGGAAGTGATCCATGGTGCAGGTTCGGTTTTGTATGGAACCAATGCAATGGGAGGCGTCATCAACATCATTACCCGCAACCAGTTACAGGATGGCTATTCTTTCAATGCAAGAATTTTAGGCGGTTCTTTTAATACTCAAAAGTATATGGCCAATATTGGATATCGCAAAAAAAGATTTAGTGCAATGGCTTCCTTCAACAAGGATCGTACAGATGGACATCGGCCAGCTGCAGACTT
Source organism: Chitinophagales bacterium (assembly GCA_038215675.1). Classification (GTDB taxonomy): domain Bacteria; phylum Bacteroidota; class Bacteroidia; order Chitinophagales; family Chitinophagaceae; genus Ferruginibacter. Next base: position 4,860 of record JBBQQP010000024.1, read on the forward strand.
TGATATTACCAATGGCTATTTCAAATTAAATTATACTGTATCCCCTCATTTTAAAACCGGTGCAGAAACAAATGTAGCCAAATTTAATGCAGCCGATCCCGGACCGGAAAATGGTCGACCCGGTGCTTTGATCGATATCTTCAGGGGCTCTACTTACATCTTCCTGGCAAATAATTACAAAAAAACTTCCGGCAACCTCCAATTGTTTTATAATTATGGCAAGCACAATATCTCAGATGGTTTCAAATCAAAGGATGCCAATTATGGTGCAACCTTTTACCAGGTATTCAGACAAATAACTAATAATGTTACCACAGTAGGATTTGATTTTAGCAGCTACGGAGGTAGAGCAGAAAATGTTTTGGCGATGAACGGGCGAGGAATCGTTTTAGGGGATCGCACCATAACAGAATCGGCGCCTTACTTGCTGAGCCAGCAAACCATTGCTAAAAAAGTAATTTTGAGTGGTGGGTTGAGATTGCAACATAACAGCGTATATGGTAATTTCCTGGTGCCTTCCGGGGGTGCTTCATACCTTTTAAATAGCAATACCACTTTAAAAACATCCGCATCAAAAGGGTTTAGAAGCCCCACGATGCTTGATCTGTACCTTTTTGCACCAGCCAATCCTGATTTGCAACCAGAAAAGATGCGCAATATTGAATTTACCGTCAGTCAGCAACTACTCAATAAAAAAATCACACTCGAAGCCACACTATTCAATGTGCAGGGTGACAATTTGATACAAACGGTGTTTCAAAACGGCGGGCCAAAAAATGTAAACACAGGGGTTTTTAATAATACCGGTCTTGAGTTTTCTGGTAAATACCAGGTTAGCCAGCAGATTAGGCTGGCCCTGGTATATGGCCACACTACTCTAAAAAATCCTGCACTGGCAGTTCCAACGCATCAACTAGGACTAAGCGGAAACTTCATTTCAAGAAAATGGTTGTTTAATATTAACCTGCAAAGCATTTCCGGTCTTATTAAACAAGTGAAGCCGGTTGTATTAAAAAGCAGCTATTTTTTAGTCAATGCAAAGGCCGGGTATAAAATCAATTACTTATTTGATGCATTTGTAAAAGGCGAAAACCTTGCAAACCAGTCTTATCAAATCAATAATGGATATCCAATGCCCGGTATATTGATATTTTGCGGTATTAACTTTCACTTATTTAAACAGCAATAATGGCTGAATTATAAAAGCCACTCGAAATGCAGCCAGCTAGCCAAATAAAAAAAGTTAGTTTTGCAAATAATTTCAAGCATACATTATTTTATGATTACAGTTTCCACACCGTTCAATCCGTTGCGTTTGTCTTTGCTAAACAGTCGCACCTACCTTTTTGCGGTAGTTTTTGTGGCAGGCAATTTACTGTTGCCCCAGTTGGTGCACACAGTACCAAAGGGAGGGTTAATATTTTTACCCATTTATTTCTTTACACTAATAGCGGGCTATAAATTCGGATTTCAGGCAGGCTTGCTTACGGCCGTTTTTTCCCCATTGGTGAACCACCTTTTATTTGGAATGCCGCCTGTGGCGGTACTGCCAATTATTTTAATCAAGTCGGTCTTGTTGGCTTTTATGGCGTCTGCGGTAGCAAATAAATACCAAAGGGTATCGTTGTATCATTTGTTGCTGGTAGTAATTGGTTACCAGGTAATCGGTTCATTGATTGAATGGGCAATTACTCAAAGTGTTACAGCAGCCATCCAGGATTTTACTATTGGCGTACCTGGCATGCTCATCCAAATAGTGGGAGGATGGATCATCTTAAAAAAACTGGCAAAGTATGAATTCTAAAACATGGGCTGAGGTTGAAACCGCCCTACAGGACTTTCATTTTCCCGAACAATTTGACTTGATAGTAGCGATTGCCAATGGCGGTATCATTCCGGCTGCATTACTCAATCAACGAATGCTGATACCGATTGAATTGCTAAAATTAAGTTTTAGAGATCCAACGCAAAAGCCCATGTTTGATGCACCGAAACTGGTTGCACCGCTTACTTTTGATCCAACGGGAAAAAATATATTATTGGTGGAGGATAGGGTAAAAACGGGGGCAACGTTAGAAATGGCAAAATCCTTATTGCCTTCCGCTAAGTCGGTCAAAACATTTGCAGTGAACGGCAAGGCGGACTATTCATTATTTGATGAAGTTTGTTTTAGGTTTCCGTGGATTCTCGGCAATAGAATGTCTGCAACAAATTAACTGAAAGTATTTATTTCAAGGTTTAGCTGAAGGCTCACTAAAGTTGGGAGCAATTCAAAATAAAAAGCCATTGGATATAAAAGCGCCAGGTAATTTTTGAAGACGACAACCATGGAACTTTGGTTAGAGTTCGCAACAAAAGAAATAGGGAGCGATCATTCGAAATGTACCAGCACAATCGAACCGGAAATTTAATCACCTGGATTTGAATTGTAAAAAATTACCATTTGTTGCCAATAACTTAAACAAAAATAGTTATCAAATAAGAGGGGGATTTCTGCGTTGTTGTTTCCAATATAATGAAGTGCCTGAAGTTTTATTATAATTTGCTCACAGTCAATAATCAATTAGTTTTGCCGAAAATCCCGACATAGATTATTCATTTAGATGGAAGCAACTATAATATTTTTGAAAAACTGTTAAATTTCTTTTGAACTGCACCCGGAATAAGCCACTGGGTTGACAGACTGAACTTTCTATTTTCAATTTTACTTATATGCTCCATTCAATTTTAACCGGGATTACTCAACTCGTTACCCTTTGTATGTGACCGAGAGAGGCGAAGCCGTGCAAACAAATACATTTAATACTAAGAATCATTTAAATTTATTTGGAAGCTTTCTTTCCAGGTAGTATTTTCCTACATCATTTTTAGTTCATTAAAACTTATTACATTCCGTATATGGTAGCAACCTTTCGCAATCGGTTCTTTTACATAATTATAGCAATTTTTGTTTACAGCTTGAGTTCGTGTACTTCCGCCAAACAAGTGGTTTACATGTATGATTTAAACGATACTATTTCCGGCAGTTTAAGCAAGGCCCAGAGCGTGTTTGAAAATCCCATTCAAAAAAATGACCAGCTCTGGATTACGGTAGGGGGAAGCAACCCGCTTGACTTAATTGCACTGAATTCTGCCAATGGAACGGGAGCTTCCGGCGGCGGGATGGCACCAATAGTTACAGGAGCCGCTATTGGTTACCTGGTAGAAGCTGATGGAAAAATAAAAATACCTTATGTTGGAAATGTGCAGGCTGAAGGCTTAAGCCGTTTACAACTGGAAGCCACCCTTACTGAACTATTTAAGGACTATACAAAAAACCCGGTGGTAAATGTGCGCTTTTTGAACTACAATTTTTCGGTAATGGGTGAGGTCAATAACCGGGGCCGGTTTAATATGGTAAATGAACGCACTACTATTTTAGAAGCAATTAGTATAGCTGGCGATATCACCGATCTTGGTAAGCGGGAAAATGTGCTGGTGATACGGGAAGTAAATGGCGTACGGAATTTTGCGAGGGTAAATCTTTTATCCAAGGACCTTTTTAATTCGCCGTTTTATTACTTAAAAACAAATGATGTGGTTTATGTGGAGCCGGTAAAGGCAAAATTCATCAGCAGAAAAGGAGTACCACAATATCTTGGGATTGTCGCTGTAGGTTTATCACTTCTAATCACCATTATAAACTTGAGTAGATAATTCGTACTTCAACGCTTCCACTGCGTTCTGATTCCTTATCATAATAATATTTAATAATTGATGATTTCTCCCACAAGCGATTTAGGTAACAATGCAATTCTGGAGGATGAAAGCAGTATTGACTTAAAAAGAATTTTTTTAAGAATCCTGCCTTATTGGCCTTTATTTCCTATCGTAATCATTCTCTTGCTGGTGGGGGCCCGTTTTTATTTAAAATACCAGGTACCTGTTTACCAGCTTACTACCAGGCTTGTTGTAAATGATGGAGAGCAGGAAAAAGCGACCAATCTTTTCCAGGTATTTAGGGTCAACAATGCGGATAGGGAAACAGAAAGGGAAAAAGAGATATTACAGTCTACAGGGCTTATCACGCAAGTAGTGAGGGATAATCAACTGAATGTAAGGTGGACTAAAAAAGGGCGGGTGGCAACCATTCCGCAGTTTGACAATCTTCCGCTCGAAATAATGCTGGAAACTCCGGATTCGGCAAAGACAACGGAGAGTGGCCCGGTAACATTAATCAGTGTCGGCCGCGTCGAATTCAAAGGAGTGATTTACCCATTGGATTCACTGGTGCAAAGTCCATTTGGAAAAATCCGGTGGCACTTCAACGACGTAAGCCAGTTTACCGGTGAATGGGAACTGGTAATTATGCCTTTAAAAAGCGCCACCCGTTTATTCAGGGGCCAACTTACAGCCGCACCCATTACAAAACAATCTGCCTTGATTGATTTGTCTTTATTAGAAACTGTACCTGCACGAGGGGAATATTTTTTAAACGCATTGCTGGATCAATATGGCAAAAATAATGTTGCTTTTAAAAACAGGGTATATCAAAACACCGTAAAATTTGTAGAGGAAAGACTGAGTATTGTTTCCGACGAACTCAATGGGGTGGAATCCAGGTTGCAAAATTTGAGATCAAAGGAAGGTATTTTTAACCTGGGTGCCCAGGGAGAAATGTATTTGAGCCGGTTGAAAGAAACGGATCAAAAATCGGGGGAGGTAGAGGTTCAACTCACGGTGTTGCAAAAGATCGAACAGTATGTAAACACCCGGAACCGTAGTGTTGAAAATGTTCCGGCAACACTTGGCCTGAGCGATCCCATTTTGATGGGTTTGCTCAACCAGCTTTACCAGGCTGAGTTTGAAGCTGACAAAATGCGGAAATTATCAGGCGAAAAAAACCCCCAGCTGGAAGTGTTGGATGAAAGCGTGCTAAAACTGCGACCCAGTATTCTTGCAAGTATCAAAAACCTGCGAATCACCTTGCAGAGCACTAAAGATAAACTGAACCTTGAGGAAGGTTTACTTTCTGGCCAATTAAATAATATACCTCAAAAAGAACGTTCATTGCTGGAAATTAGCCGTCAGCAGCAGATAAAAAATACCATCTATACCTATCTTTTACAAAAAAGAGAAGAGTCTATTTTGTCAGCCGCAGCGCAAGTGCCCAATTACCGGGTAATCAATGCGCCTGATCTTTCCGGGCAGGTAGCTCCTAGGCCTTTACTGATTTATTCGCTTGCACTTACCCTTGCAATTACGTTGCTTATTATTTTTATTTATATTAAAGAGTTTACCGGTAATAAAGTCCTTTTTAGCGATGAACTGGAGAAAGCTACCGGGGTGACGGTTTTAGGTGAATTGGTCTATTCCAAAAGGAGTGATGAAGAGGCTGTGATCATGCCTTCGGAGCGCCTTATGATTGCGGAACAACTGAGAGATTTAAGAACCAACCTTTCTTATACCAATATTGTAAAAGACGGCGGACAGGTGTTGCTGATTACCTCGTCTATCAGTGGTGAGGGTAAAAGTTTTTTATCTATTAATCTCGCGGCAGCCCTGGCAAGGGTAGAAAAGAAAGTGTTGATCATGGAGTGCGACCTAAGGAAGCCGATGATTACAAAAAAACTTGGGTTAGTAAAAGCGAAGGGACTTTCGGATTACATGATTGGTGCAGCAACTGAAGAAGATATTATCAGGCCGCTGGAACAATTCGATAACATGTCATTGATTTCCTCCGGCCCGGTGCCACCCAATCCGGTAGAACTGCTGATGAATGGGAAATTTGAAGCGCTGGTGGCGAGGTTGAAAACACAGTTTGATTATATCCTCATCGATTCACCTCCTGCGGGTATTTTAACTGATGCCAAAGTATTGGCCATGGTGGCAGACAGCACGTTGTACGTTGTTCGCTTCAATTATACGCCACTTCATTTTCTGGATTTTATCAGGCAACAGGCCATACGTAAAACATTGCCTCGCATCAGCCTTGTTTTCAATGGTGTGGTACGCAAAAAAGTTCCCGGCTACGGATATAGCCAGAATTACGGATATGGCTACGGGTATGGGTACGGACAGGATGCTGATGCTTCAAAAAGTAAAAAGAAACAGCGATAACATAAATATTTAGCTAACTAAATTTATGGGCATTTTAATTAAATTTTAAAGCCGGGTAATCTTCTCAGGATTTTTTATAACTCATTGTCATTAATGGCTTGTACCCGAATACTTTTTTCTTTTTTTCTGCGTTATTTTAAAAACCAGTAATGATACCACAAATAATTCAACTTCCCCGGATACAAGATCCACGTGGTAATCTTTCTTTTCTTGAAACGGATAAACATGTGCCTTTCAAAATCGCAAGAACCTATTGGATATACGATGTGCCTGGTGGGGAAATGCGTGGAGGGCATGCATTTAAAGAACAACAGGAATTTATTGTTGCACTTTCCGGAAGTTTTGAGGTCGTGTTGAATGATGGCAGCACGGAGCAACGTTTTCAACTCAATCGTTCTTATTATGGCCTGTACATTCCTAAGATGATCTGGCGCAGTCTGGAAAATTTTTCCACCAATTCGCTTGCCCTTATTGTAAGTGATTGTAGTTATGATGCCGTCGATTATATTAGGGAATTTGAAACCTTTAAAACAGCTGTTCATGAATAAGGTTTCTGTGTTTGATTGTTCACTCATTGACGTTGGAAAAATTCAAAACCGGGCTGGTAATATTTCTGTAATCGAAAGCAATCAGCAGTTGCCTTTTGAGATCAAAAGAATTTTTTACCTCTACGATATTCCTGGAGGGGAGTCGAGGGGGGCGCACGCTCATAAAGCTTGTCACCAGTTTTTGGTTGCAGCCAGCGGTGCCTTCGAGGTATTGCTTGACGATAGTAAAACAAAAAGATTGGTACAACTCAACCGTCCTTATGTAGGTTTACATATTCCCTCTGGTATCTGGGCCTCTGAAATTAATTTTTCCTCCGGCTCAATTTGTATGGTGTTTGCCTCACATGTTTACAATGAACAGGACTATCTACGTCAATATGAAGATTTTTTAAAATTTAGAAGTAATGAAGCAACTAGTACGTAATGTAAAAATTATTGGCACCGGGTCTTATGTTCCTGAGACCGTTTATACCAATGAATACCTTGAAACAATTTTACCGACCACTTCTGAATGGATATTTGAAAACCTGGGTATTAAGGAACGTCGCATTGCAGCTGAGGATGAAGCTACGAGCGACCTTGCATGGAAGGCTGGATTGAAGGCCATTGAACATGCAGGGCTCACAAAAGACGACATCGATCTTATTATTGTAGCAACAGCAACGCCAGACAGGCTTGCTCCATCTACCGCTTGTATTGTACAGGATAAACTTGGCGCATATAACGCCGTTGCTTTTGATATTTCAGCTGTTTGCAGCGGATTTCTGTTCGGTATGTCCGTTGCGTCGCAATATATTGCCAGTGGCGTTTACGATAATGTGTTGGTAATAGGGGCAGACAGCTTTTCTAAAATCACAGACTGGACAAGGCGGGATGCCGTTTTTTTTTGGAGACGGTGCTGGTGCCGCAGTAATATCTCATTCAAACGTGAATGGAGGATTCCTTGCCTACCGGTTATATTCAGATGGCAGGGGCAAAGATCATTTTACCATTCCTGCCGGTGGTTCCGAGCATCGGGCAAGTCACCAAACTGTAGATGAAAAAATGCATTTTTTTAAGATGAATGGCAGGGCCGTATACGATACAGGCACGGTAGTGTTGCCCAAGGCGATTAACCAGGTACTTGCAGACACCGGTCTTTCAATAGACCAGATCGACCTTATGATTCCTCATCAGCCGAGTATAAAGATTCTGCAAAAAACAGCAGAAGTAATCGGTTTACCTTTTGAAAAAGTAATGACCAATATGGATAAATATGCCAATACCTCAGGAGGTACATTGCCTATTTTATTGGATGAAGTAAATCGGGCAGGTAAGATAAAGGAAGGCAATATTATTCTTTTTGCAGCAGTTGGCAGTGGCTGGACGTACGGTGCAGCTATTATAAAATGGGCCTAACCCAGCGTATTCAAACATTTTTAATTAGCCCGGGGCCAATAAGTTCCTGCTTGCAGGTTCAGTCCTAAACAGTTGCCGGGCAGCATTAAATTATAAAACGAATTATGATAATTATATCAGGGGCATCCAGGGGTATTGGCCAATTTCTGATGCAGAAATTCATCGGGGAAGGAACGCCGGTGATCGGACTTTACAACAATACCATACCCTCAAACCCGGAACAATCCTATAAAGTAGATATTACCAATCATAAGTCTATTGCAGAGTTTATTGCAGACGCAGATGGGTTGTTAAAGAACCTGACGCTTATCAATTGCGCAGGGGCAAACTACAATTCTTTTGCCCACAAGGCAGATCCTTTCAAATGGGCAGAGCTTATCAATATAAACCTGGTAGGTACATTCAATATGATCAATGCTTTGCTTCCAATAATGCGGGAGCAAAACTTTGGAAGGATCATCAATTTTTCTTCTATTGTTGCACAGGTTGGTATTGCTGGTACCAGCGCATACGCAGCCTCAAAAGCCGGACTATGGGGAATGAGCAAAGCCATTGCGGTAGAAAATGCTTCGAAAGGCATCACGATCAATAATTTGAACCTCGGGTATTTCAACATCGGAATGATAACAGATGTACCGCCGGCAATTCAGGAGACGATTAAAGATAAAATTCCCAACAAAAAATTTGGCGATCCTGATGAGATATTCCGGATTATAAAATTTCTGAATGTTTCAGCCTACACTACTGGTACCAGTATTGACATCAACGGAGGACTTTATTAATATGAATGATCTACAATTAGAAGCCCTGTTCCAGGCAAGAAAAGAACAGTTGTTTTATTACTCCCCGTATTCTTTTCTGAAAAGTGTGTCGGCTGATTTGCTTTTTGACAGTACTGTTAAACAGCCTTTGCTCAACAAAATCAGAGAGAAGAAGATCGACATAGTAGTTGTTCAAGTGGAAGGGGCCGATTACAGCTTCCTGGTAGAATATCTTGCCTGGGATTCAAATTATTTTGGTTTTCCAACCTACCGGTTACACACCATTTTATTTGATACTTCGGCGGGATTGAAAGATGCAGTATTGATTTTTAAAAAGCAATTTTTTATTTCCCCGGGAAAGTATTGCTTTACTGATATTCCCAGTGAAGATATTCAGGTGTTGCAGGCACTTTCGGGCGGCGGGTTTAAACTGATCGAAACCAGGATGACCTATTACCTGGATCTTCGGAAACACGATCATATACGATATGGTGTAAGAGAAGCTGATTTTGATGATATTCCCAACCTGCGAAGAGTGGCAGGTGAAATGAGAAATGCCTTTGACAGGTTTCATGCGGACGGCATTTTTAACCCCGAAAAAGCGGATGAGTTCCTTGCTACTTTTGTAGAAGAGTCTGTGAAAGGATTTGCTGATCATACCATTGTGCCATTTGAATCAGGAACCCCACCTGACGCTTTTGTAACAGCCAAAGTTTTGAAGGATGAATGGCCTTTGATTGGTGAGAGGGTTTCTAAGATGGTGTTGTCTGCAGTATCTTCTGAACATTGCAGAGGTTGGTACAAAAAGCTGATATCCGAGATGGCTTATCTTTTGAAAAACGAAGGTGCTGATTATGCGTTTATGCATCCGGCGTCTACCAACCGTGCAGTAATTCATACGTATGAAACGCTTGGATGCAAATTGGGGCAGGTGTCACATGTATTTTCTTTTAGTAGTTAATTATATTTTTATAAAATGATCAAATTTTTAGACCTACAAAAAATTAACCAGCAATGTGCTGATGAATTAAAACAGGTGGCAGCCGAAGTTATTGATTCTGGCTGGTACCTGATGGGGAATAAATTGAAGCAGTTTGAAACAAACCTTGCCCACTACAACGGGGTAAAAAATACAATTGGTGTTGCAAATGGGTTGGATGCATTGCGACTGATATTGCGGGGCTATATGGAGATGGGTTTTATGCAGGAAGGAGATGAAGTAATTGTGCCTGCCAATACCTACATCGCATCCATACTCGCCATTACGGATAACAGGCTTAAACCTGTGCTGGTAGAACCAGACATTAATGATTTCAATCTTGATATTAAAAAAATTGAAGCACATATTACAAGCCGCACACGTGCTATATTGATCGTTCATTTGTATGGACAGGTTTGCTGGTCTGAAGAATTGGTAGCGATTGCAAAAAAGCATGGTTTAAAGGTCATTGAAGACAATGCCCAGGCTATTGGAGCTGTATGGAACGGAATAAAAACCGGTGCGTTGGGTGATGCCGCAGGCTTTAGTTTTTATCCAGGCAAAAACCTGGGTGCATTGGGCGATGCAGGTGCTGTAACTACCAGTGATGATGAATTGGCTTCAGTAATCAGGACGTTGGCCAATTATGGATCCAGGCAAAAATATGTAAATGAGTACCAGGGACTCAACAGCCGGTTGGATGAAATACAAGCTGCATTTCTAAATGTTAAATTGAAATACATTGATACCGAAAACCAGCGCAGACGTGAGATCGCCAATTTTTATTTAGCACATATCACAAACCCTGCAATACAGCTTCCCCAAATAAAGCAATCTTCCGAAAATGATGGGGCACAACATGTTTGGCACCTCTTTATCATTCGTACTTCCCACCGCATTCAACTGCAGGAATGGCTTAGCAGCAACGGCATTCAAACTTTGATCCATTATCCCATTCCCCCACACAAGCAATTGGCTTTTAAAGAATGGAATCATTTAATTTTCCCCATTACAGAACAAATTCACGACGAGGTATTGAGCTTGCCGATAAGTCCGGTTATGGAAGATGCTGAGGTTGAAAAATTGATCACAGTAATCAATGCATGGAAATTATAGAACTTAGTTGCCTGTAATCAGGAGCGATATTTTCATCCCTAATTCATCCGGTAAATGCCAGGTTTTTTAAATGTCTGAACAGCAAAATTCTTACCGTCAAATAATAAAAGCAACCTCCCTTTTTGGTGGGGTTCAGTTGTTTACTATTATCATTGCGATTATTCGGGCAAAATTTATAGCCATTTTACTTGGGCCGGCCGGTATGGGGATCGCCGGGTTATTAAACTCCACCACAGGGCTTATAACTAGTTTAACTAATTTTGGCCTCGGTACCAGTGCCGTAAAGAATGTGGCTGCCGCAAACGGTAGTGGCAATGAAAGCAGGATTGCTGTAATCACTACAATTGTAAAAAGATGGGTATGGGTTACAGGCTTACTTGGCATGATTATAACAATTGTAATTGCTCCACTATTAAGCCGGTTAACTTTTGGTAACAGCGATTATACGTTTTCTTTTATAGCCATCTCGGTTTCTTTATTGCTTACGCAATTGAGCAGCGGCCAGATGATCATTTTACAGGGTATGCGGAAGCTGCAATACCTGGCCAAAGCCAGCCTAACCGGCAGTGTACTTGGGTTGTTGCTTACCATGCCTTTATATTTTTGGCTTGGAATAGAAGGGATTGTACCCGCAATTATTGTTACTTCTTTAATCACTTTTTTCGGAGCGTTATATTTTTCCGGAAAAATAAAACTGGAAAAGGTAAAGGTGTCTAAAGCCAGAACTGTTGCAGAAGGAAAGGAAATGCTGACCATGGGCTTTATGATCAGTATCAGCGGGATGATTGCATTGGGCGTATCCTATATTGTGCAAATATTTATTAGCAGAACGGGTGGTGTAGCACAAGTTGGACTGTATAATTCAGGTTTTTCTATCATCAATACTTACGTAGCAATGGTGTTTACAGCAATGGCTACAGATTATTATCCAAGATTGGCTGCAAATGCACATGATAACCAGCTTTCCAGGGAAACGATCAACCAACAGGCAGAAATTGCGCTGCTGATACTGGCGCCAATCATTATGGTATTCCTGGTTTTTATTCGCTGGGTCATCATTATTTTGTACACTGATAAATTTCTTGAAATTGATGAAATGATTCATTGGGCCATATTGGGTGTTTTTTTTAAAGCTGCCAGTTGGTCTATTGCATTTATTTTTCTTGCTAAAGGAGCTTCAAAATTATTTTTTTGGAATGAACTGATTGCCTGCATTTATTTATTGATTCTAAATATCCTGGGGTACAAATATGGGGGATTGAGTGGTTTGGGTATTTCGTTTATTGCTGGATATTTTTTTTACCTGTTACAGGTTTTTTTTATAGCAAAAAGGAATTATGAATTTGCGCTCAATAAAGAGTTCTATTATATCTTTTGCATCCAGTTCTTCTTGTGTGTTGTCTGTTTTCTTATTGTAAAATTATTGGAGTCACCATGGTCTTATTTAATGGGGTCCTTAATGTTAGTTGTTTCCGTAGCGTTTTCATTTATTCAGTTAAACAAGCGCATAGGTATTTCAGGCCTGCTAAAAGGAATGTTTAATAAAAATTTCAAGAAGAAGTAGTTTCTACCTGGTGAAACAAATCATTTTTCATTTTAGTGTTAAAGGTATTGGGGGAGTACAAAATCTGTATTTAAACCTGATGAAAGAACTGTATCGAAAAGGGATTTCTACTAAACTTTTATATTACAACAACACGTGGTTAACACAGGAACTAGATAAAGCAGGGGTTATATATCAACTTTTTGATTTGGAAACAGACAATATAGCATTGTTAAATTCATTTGTAAAAAAAGATGACATAGTTATAACGCCCTACGAATTTTATATAGAAAATTTATATAAAATACAACCTTATATTCTTTATTGGGTAGTGGTTCCCAAAAGGGAAAAAATGGCTCATCAGCGTCTTTCTGAACAGCTAATAGATATTGCATTTCGTTTTTTGATAAAAAAAATGAATGATAAAAGGGGCTTTTACTTTATGGATGGAAGCAGTTCCACTACATTTTTTAAGTATTATAAAATGCATTTTCAGGAGCGTTATCTGCCTATACCCATTGAGGTGCCATCTTATAACTTTGAGCCAGCTTTAACTAACCTTCAGACCCAACTGCACGAGAAAGTTATTCCCATAAGTTACATAGGCAGAGCAGAAAACTGGAAAGTAAATCCGCTAAAAAAGATCATTGTTGATTTAGTTGCCATGTCCGAAAAACTCAATCTTAAAGTTGTTGTACATATAGTGACAGATGACATTGACGAATTTGCAAAACTCCTGGCAGTACAGGAATATGGGCGAATAGAAATTAAATACCATACAAATCTATTTGGACAGAAGCTGAAGGATTTTCTAAAAAGTACCATTATGATCAATTTTGCCATGGGTACCTCTTGTCTGGATTCGGCGTCGCTGGGAGTACCTTCCATCCAGATCGATGCATGCTATACTGAATACCCTTTTAACTATAAATACAGATGGCTCTTCGAAAATGAAGGTTATTCCCTGGGGAATTTTGTAGATAGCAATTCGATTACCCATGGACATGAATTGTACCAGATTTTTGAGGCGATTTTAAAAGAGGAGGGCAATTTGGCCAGTGTTTCAAAGCGTTGTTTTGAGTATGTGCAAAACAACCATGATCTTAAAAAAATTACTGATGATTTTCTACTGGCTGTGAATGATTGCCGTAACAGGTGGCACTTGAATACAGCCTACATGGTTCGGATGTATAGCTTTAAATTGCTTGGGTGGACGGGATACCGACGATCCATACTTTTAAAATAAAGACAAAACTGAGATCTGCACTTACTTGCGTTTATGCCTATTTAAAAGTCGCCAGCTACCAATTCATTTAATAAACATTTCGCTATTGTATGCTCATTAGTTACGAAAAGTTAGGATCGATTATCAGGCGATCGTTATCATATAAAAGAAAGACACCACCGCTTTTACAGAAAGCTGATCCCATACCGGGTTTTAAAATGGTCTATTTCGTTGGGGAAAAAGGGCTTAACTATTTAAATTCGTCCTTATTATCCGTTTATAAAAGTTTCACCAATCTGCCTGAACTCATTATCGTTAGTGATGGCACTCCAATTGCTAAAATAGCTGATGGAATGGTAAAGTGGCCAGTAAAAACGGACATCATTTCATGGGAGGAATGCGCTGAATATTTTAAAAATAAAGGAGATATTTTCTTGCACCAGTATGCCACAGACGATCTTTGGGGAAAGAAGATGGTAGCAATTCTGTATTGCGCTGAAAAATACAAAATGCTTTACTCAGACACTGATGTTTTATGGTTTGCTGATCCCACTGCCTCCATAGATTTCAGTAAACAGAACACAATAAAGATGTGTCTTGATGAAAGTTTTTCTTACGTAGAAGAAATGGTTGCCGAGCTTGGTTGCGAGGATATCTACGAAAC
>JBBQQP010000025.1:0-18768 GCA_038215675.1 Chitinophagales bacterium
GTTTAAATATTCCAACAATGAGATTGACAAAAAATATCAATTGTCCCAATAATAGTATCCCTAAAATAATTCCAATTGTCCTTAAATACGGGTTGAAAGCACTGAATGACTTCCAATTGCTAAAATCATTATAGCGTCGAGGTGTTAAGTTTGTCAAGCTGTCCCCAGTATAAAATGTCAAAGCAAACAGAACAAGTGTCAGAATTGTTATAATAATATGTGTCCATGAAAATATTTTTGAAAATAGATATTTGTTTGTTATCAAATATACTATCCATACAAAAAGTGACAACGTTGCTAAAAGCCAAAATAAATGTGATTGTGCCACAACAAAATATGTGTCGTGAAGATGGATATCAATAGTACTGTCCTTTTTTACTACAAGGAAAGCGAATATGATAAAAACTAGTCCTGTCCAAGCTAGTAAATTATGTGGTCTTTGTTTAATGAGCATTATGTGTCCAAATTTAATAGCACACAACGTTCGAGTATTTGCGAAGGCAGGGAATTAATTGCTTGTCCTGCCCGGTACAAATGCCAATTTGAAAATTTGAAGATGAAGTTAACAACTAAAAGCCAAATTTATAAATGTCAGTCCGAACCACTGCTGATAGTAGCACACGGCCGATGTTCCTTTGTCCTGCCCTGCTTTTGCAAATACTTATGTTAGCGGCTGGCAGTCTTCTCCTTGGTCAAACTGTATTGCAGCAAGTAAATTAAAACACACGAAAAATAACCAATTAATGCAAACGAAGTAATTCGTTTTAAGTACCAAAATAAATTTATTTTATCCAATCCAATTGTTGCTAAACCTGCTATTGAACAAATGATTAAAGTACTTCCTCCTGTCACTGTTTCATACGCCAAAAATTCCAAAAAGAAATGGTCAGTCGGATATTGGTCTAAGCTGTAAATACCTTGAAATGCTGCAATGCCATATAAATATTTTACCGAAGCGTTTAATGTTTGAGTTAAATTTTCTTATGTAACACTGTAAATAATGGCAGCACCAATCACAAAAGCAAATGGTGAAATTAATTGAAAGTAAAGTGGTTTTAAAATATCAGCCGCCTTTTTTGAAAAGTTATGATGAATTTGTCTAGGAACAAAATAGAGTACTAAAGAAGTACAAAGCATAAACCAACCAAAAATTTTGAAAATCTCTGGATATTTAGAAATGTTAGCAGATAAAATTAATGCTGCCGCTGGTATCATTCGTATTGTTATTTCCGCATAGTTAATAAAATTAGTACTGCCTGCCTTTCTTAAAATCTGTCTTGCCTTTTTGGGTGCAAAAAGCATAATTAAGCCAACACCGAAAAAAAATATTCCGAAAATGATTATTGTCCATTTGGCGATTGTTGTCATCATAATTTTAGGCTTCCAAAGTTTAAAGTGTCGTTTGAATTGAGGGTGGTCTGCTTGCCGCTAACGATTCAGTATTGCTGCAGTTGGGGAATTGACCAACTGTCTGCCCGGTACTGAAGCTAAATTAATAACTTAAAGCCGAAGTTAAGAACTAAAGACCGGTAGAATTCCGTCCGCCGAAACCACAGCTTGGATATGCACTGCTGCTGATTGGGCTTCCGTCCAGCCCCAATTGCAGCAATACTTTTGTTGCCTGCTGCCCTACTTTTTAAGCTTGCAATCAAATAATTGAACGACAATAAAATTGTTTTTAGATTACTGAATCATATTATTTGGAATGATTCTAATTGCAGTTGAATGTTCGATTACAGCATAGTGGCTTATACCGAACAGTTCTGCATAAGGTCTAAATTTATTTTTAAATTTTTCGTTTATTAACTGGACATCGGCTTTTTGTCCTGTGTCACAATGAATAACAGTAATAAATTTGAATTGTGTCGCAACATTTGGAACAGTAGGCAAGCAAGGGTCAATATTTACAGCATAAAAATAAGTATGTCTACTCGAAAGAAACATACACAAACTATCTGTTGCTTTTTTAACAATATCCCATGATTTTTTTTCAATTGTTTCTGGTGTAGACAAAGAGGCTAATGAAAAATCCTTCAATTCAATAAGCCAATATAAATTCTCTGCTGAATTAAACCAACAGGCATCCATTTCTTTGAAATGATTGCCTGAAAGTGCTGTATATCCCGCACAAGTTGCAAAACGAAAAAAGTTTGCATCAGGGAAGTTTAGGGTAATGTTACTTTCTGTAAATCCGGGCATAATTAATTTTATAGTCCTAAATCAAGTTTTACTTCTTCGTCTGACATTTTAATAGCTTCTTCCGAAATTGGATTTTCAGGAAATTCCTTTCTTAAATCATAAATTTTAACATCTACAGATTTTCCTTTTTCTCGTTTTAACGAATAGCAATTGGTTGGAACTTCATCTCTTCTTGCAGATAAGTGTATTTGTTTTAAAACAAAATGGTTATGCGTAGCAATAAAAATTTGGATACCTGCTTTTGCCATAAGTAAAAGCATTTCTACCAATTCTCTTGTAGCTTCTGGGTGAAGAGTTGTTTCAGGCTCATCAAAAAATAAGACTGCATTTGAATTTAATTGTCGATTACGTATTAGTGTGGTTAAAATTCCAATTTTTTTAACGCCCTCGGCTGTGAGTTGCATTGGGAATTCTGTGTTTCCTTTTTTAAATAAGAAATCATCATCTGATTGCTGCTCAATGTGTCCTTCAAAGAGGTCTTCTAGTTTTTTATTTACGTCTCTTAATTCTGAAGTAACGTTTCCTTGTTGGGTAGGAATAACTAATGCTCTAATTAAATCAAGATATGTGTCATCAAAACCCGGCATATGTAAGTTGTCTCTTGTTGCTCTAATTGCTTTAAGAGAAGTTAATACTTCTTTAGCAGGAATGAACAAGCACCTAAAATTTTCAGAAATAGGTTTAATATTTTCTTGACAGTCTACAATTGTATTTGTTGTTGACTCGCCAAATGAAAAATGTAAACGGTCTTCATAATTGAGTTTTGGGTGCTTGAATTCAATATTTACAATCAATTTTTCCTTTGTGATTTTGCTTACCAATTCACCTAATCCTTTTTTTCCTGGCTGATAAGTGTCTGTGAGCTTTTCTGCGATAAGTTTTTTGAAATTTACATCTTCATTTTTTTGTCTTTTGCCATATATATCAATTGTCTTGGCAGAGGCGTAAAGTAGCTTAAGCAAGCCTGTCTTACCTGTGTCGTTCTTGCCAATTATAACATTTACAGCAGCGAATTCATTACTTTTGAATTCGCTGTACCCCATAAAATTTTTTAATATTATTGATTTTATCATTGCGTTTTATATAAACCTTTTATGTTGCGATGTTAATAGTAAATTTAAGATTTAGGTTAAGTTTACTAAAAGCTATTTTGTCAGTATTCGGGTGGTCAAAGGGTTGCATACAACGTTTGTATTACCGCAAGTTTTCATCATCAACTTGCGCCAATACAGCTAAAATAATGCTTATTTGCGAAAGTCTTTATTTCCTTTTTAATATTAAGAGCATCCGATGATTATCCCACAAAACAAAATTACAACCCATTCGAAATCTTTATTTCATACCATTAAAACGAACTACCGGATTACAACCATTGTAGGAAATGAGGCAATTTCTTGAATACAAGTCAAAATGATGTTTACCTGATAACACGCCTTTCATAAATTTCCCGGATGATTTCTCCACGCAACTATTTGTTAACTTTTGCTTAATGATTCTTTAATATCAGTTGTTCAATTTGCACCTTCTGTTAATGAGCAATTTGAATTGAACCAACTTTGACTATTGTTACCACCATAAAAAGCGGCACTGAGAAAGAATTTACTGCGGTATATCACCAATACCACATAAAATTGTACAACTACTTTTTTAAAAAAACCAGATCCGGGGAGTTGGCAATGGAACTGGTTCAAATCGTCTTCATCAAACTCTGGAGTTTTAGACATACCCTCACAGAAGACTACTCATTTGATACACAATTTTTCAACATTGCACGCACCTGCCTGGTGGATCATTTGCGCCAGCAATCTGCACAGCGTGCAAGAAGCGCCAGCCTTCCTGTACTGACCGATGTCCAATTAACTTCCCAGCCGGATAATAGTTTTGAGGCGGCAGACTATTTTTATAACGCAACCCAATCGCTTCCCCCGGTTCGAAAGAAAATTTTTATACTGCATCGTTTGCAAGGGTTCACTTACAAAGAAATTGCTCACCAACTTTCCATTTCTGTAAATACGGTGGAAGACCATATGGCAAAAGCTATCAGGCAAATAAAAACCATCACCTCGCTGATCTTATAATCCCGGATTATTGCTGCCTCTATTAAGTTAATGTTAACAGCAGTGGTAAAGTTTCTCCACAAACGTATTCATTGGTAGAGAAAATTTATACATGGAAATTACCCCGCAGTTAATCGAACAGTTTTTTAATAACAAATGCTCATCTGGCGAGGCGGAGGAGATTGCAGCATATTTATCGGAAAATAAAGATGTGCGGGAAAAGTACCTGGGTGATGAGGAATGGCGGGCAATATCGGATGAGCGTCAAATCAATATTGAAACATCCCAACAACTTTTGCAAATGCTTCAACGGCAATTGTTCTTTTTCAAACCAACACTGGTGGTTTCCTTTAAAAAAAGAATCGTAAAACCTTTTGTGGCAGCGGCCTCCGTTATTTTATTGATAGGGGCTTCCTGGTGGTATATGCAAAAATCGGAACCTTCAATCAAAGGAATTTTTGTTGCTGCCGAAAATATACCGCAAATAAAAAATGAAACGCTTCCCATCAACTGGCAGGTTAAATCCAATACTGGTCAAAGCGCAATGAAAGTAACGCTGGCCGATGGTTCCGTTATTACCTTATTTAAAAATACGGTCATCAAGTATCCAAAGTCATTCAACGGAGATACCAGGGAGATTCATTTGAACGGCGATGCTTTTTTTGAGGTGGCAAAAAACAAGCTGAAACCATTCATTGTGTTTTCAGGCAACCTGTCTACCACCGCTTTGGGTACCTCGTTTAGAATAACTGCTTTTGAAAAAAAGAGCGCCATCCAGGTTAAATTATTAACCGGGAAAGTAGTAATTAAATCCATCAAACAAACGGTGGGCTGGAAGCAGGATGTTTTTTTAACCCCAGGTGAACAGTTATCCTATGATATTAAAAAAGCCACTGCAATTGTTGCAAAGTTCAATGCCAATGATGCGAATATTTCATCTGTTACCGGGCAAGCTAAAAACAATACCAGTAATGATTTAAAATTTAACACAAGTCCATTAAAAGATGTAATGAAAGCCCTGGCTACTTTGCATCACATCAAAATTAATTACATCGAAGCGGAGATTAGTGGTATGAACTTTACCGGCACAATCAACAGGTACGACGACATACAATCCATAATGAAAGTAATAGCCAAAATGAATGATTTGGAAGTGATACAGACACCGGAAGGATTCAACATACAGATGCTACGTAAACAACCATAACATCCAATTTATTTCTGAATGATTTTAAAACCCTGTACAGGCGTACCGGTAAACTATTGCAAAAAATCAACACTAATTTATGAAAGAGAAAATCGCCAGCCAGTTAAAAAAGATATTACAAACAGGTCTGTTTGTACTTCTGATTTTTGTAAGTTATGAGCCTTTGAAAGCGCAACAAAATACTGTTGTAAAAGGTGCCGTCCTTAATGATAACAATGAGATGTTGTCGGGTGTTACCGTAAATGTGACCGGGAAAAATGGCAAGGAAAATTACAACGGTACAACAGACGAAAATGGCATTTTTGTATTTTATAAATTGAGTGCCGGAAAGTCGTATGATTTTTCAGTTTCATTCGTTGGCTACGAAATAGGGGTTATAAAAAATTATCTGGTTAAGCAACAGGAAAACAATTCCTTGTTGGTAAAATTAAAGAATAACAAAGGCGCCATGCAGGAAGTGGTAATAACAGCACTGGGTATTAAACGGGAAGAAAAATCTTTGGGCTATGCCGCCCAAACCGTAACCGAAACTGCAGTTAAAGATGCCAAGACGAATAACTGGGTTAACTCTTTATCCGGTAAAGTTGCAGGGCTTAATATACAGGGAACTGGCGCTGGTCCTATGGGTTCATCCCGTATTACCTTGCGGGGAGAAAATTCGTTGAACCTTGATAATAACCAGGCCCTGATTGTATTGGACGGCGTACCAATCAGCAGTAAGATTACCGGTACCGGTTACAACTCCCATTTGGCAACAGACAGTCCCGTTGATTTTGGCTCTGGCGTATCTGATATCAATCCCGATGATATTGCCTCCATAACCGTTTTAAAAGGCCCCGGAGCTACTGCATTGTATGGCAGCCGTGCGGCAGGAGGTGCATTAATTATTACCACCAAAAATGGCAGCAGAAAAGATAAAGGGTTGGGCATTACCTACAATACGAATGTAAGTATAGACCAGGTAAACCGCTGGCCTGATTATCAATATGAATACGGTGAAGGAAGAACCAACGCTTACTATTCTTATGGTGATAGTCCGGATGGAATCAATACCAGCACCGGTGTTGCAGCGGGCCGGGCATGGGGACCAAAATTTAACGGTCAATCCTATTTTCAATACGATCCAACTACACCCAAAAACCTGGCAATAGCCCGCACACCATGGGTGGCACAACCAGATTACATCAAAGGTTTTTTTCAAACAGGCGTCACTTTTAACAATAGTGTGTCAGTAGAAGGTGGAAACGAAAAAGGGTCAGCCCGCTTATCGGTTTCTCATTTAAAAAATACCTGGATCATTCCTAATACGGGTTACGAGCGTTTAACAGCTGCCTTATCTGTAAATCAAAAAGTAACCGACAAATTAAAGATCAACGGTAAGGTAAACTACACCAATAAAAAAAGTGACAACCTGCCCTCTGCCGGCTACAACAACCAAACGCTGATGTATTTTCTGATTATTGGCACGGCGCCCAATATCAGACCCGAATGGTTTAAGCCCTACTGGGAGCCGGGCCTGGTGGGTGTAAAGCAAAAAAATCCGTTTAACCCCGGCCCCGATAATCCCTACCTCGACATTTATGAAAACATCAATAAGATGAACAAGCATGGGGTGGTAGGTACCGTTTCTGCCAACTACGAGATCAATAAGAAACTCGAATTGATGATACGTGCCGGGGTAGATATGGCTTTTGAATTTCGGTCGCAGCAGCGGCCTTACAGCATGACAAAATTCCCACAGGGAAGTTACAGGGAACAGAATGTTTTTAACTATGAAGTAAACACAGATGCCTTACTCACATTTAAAGATGAAATTTCCGGAAAAATAAAATACACCGTATCGGCAGGTGCCAATGCCATGAGGCAGACGTATGATTTTGCAGGTTTGTATGCAGAGCGTCTGGCACAGCCCGGGATTTACCAGGTATCCAACAGTTTAGACCAGTCAGTAGCAGATCCGCAAAAATCCTCCAAAGCAATCAACAGCCTTTATGCCACTACGCAATGGTCGTATATGGAAAGGGTTTTTCTGGATGTGACCGGCCGCAACGACCGCAGCAGCACCTTGCCTTATGGAAAAAATGCTTTCTTCTATCCATCCGTAAGCACCAGTTTTTTATTGAGTGATTTATTTGATTTGCCGAGGCAGGTTTCTTTTGCAAAGTTCAGGTTGTCGTGGGCACAGGTTGGTAACGATACCAGGCCTTATCAAACATCTAAATATTACGACCGGATTTATGGCAATAGCTTTACCAACCCCGGAACATTGTATAACCCGAATCTAAAGCCGGAGATTATATCCAGTTACGAAACCGGTTTGGATATCCGTTTCCTGAAAAACCGCTTATCGGTAGATGCGGCAGTATATCAAAACAAGAGCCGCAACCAGATCATTGCAATCCCACTTGATCCTACATCAGGTTATTCCAGTGCATTAATCAACGCAGGCCTGATTGAAAGCAGGGGGGTGGAATTACAAGTGAAAGGAACACCTGTTTTAACTAATAAATTTAAATGGGCCACAACTTTAAATTGGAGTACCAATAGAAGTTATGTAAGAGAGTTGGCAAATGGAATTACCAGTCAGGTTATCTACAATCACAGCAACAACGTAACCATCGAAGCCAGGGTGGGTGGCAGAATGGGGGATATGTATGGCAGGGGTTTTCAACGTTCACCGGAGGGAAAAATTATCTATAATTCAACCGGTCTGCCCGCAGTGTTGGATACTAAAACCAAAGTATGGGGAAATGCTTTTGCAGATTGGAAGGCAGGGCTGATGAACGAGTTCACGTATAAAAATTTAAGGGTCAGCATCCTGTTTGATTACCAGCACGGTGGCAGCATGTATTCTCAAACCAACCATAAATCCAACACATTGGGTAAAACAAATATCACCTTGCCCGGCCGGGAGGGTGGTATTACCGGCGATGGCGTGGTTTTAAATAGTGCCACGGGAAAATATGAACCCAATATGGTAAAGGTGACTGCCGATAATTATTACGAAACAATTTACGCCATTAGCAATGCAGAAATGAACGTATTTGACGCTACTTATCTGAAACTACGGGAGGCACGGATTGAATTTAATTTGCCACAAGAGCTTCTTATAAAAATCGGCATTAAACAAACCAGTATTGCCTTGTATGGCCGTGACCTATTCAACATTACCAATTTTCCGGGCTTCGATCCTGAAGGTGGAAACTTAAACAGCGGAACCATCACACCAGGGGTTGAATTAATGCAATTTCCATCCACCCGGAACATGGGGGTTAACCTCACTTTTAAATTTTAAACGGCACTAAAAATTATAAATATGAAACGGATGAAGCATATATCGTTGTTTGTTATTTTGATCAGCAGCCTGTTGGTTGCCTGTACTAAGAAAAGCTTTGAAGAGATCAACACAGATCCCAACCGCCCGGGGGAAGTAAACCCTGGTGTGATGCTCGGCCAGATGCAGTACCGTATTGTGAACAGCAGCATTGGTGCAGCCAGGGGATTTACCCATGAGTTGATGCAGGTAACCGCTCCACGAAGCAGCAGCCGGGATGGTGTACACAGGTATTTTATTACGCCCGGTGATGGCGTGTGGACTAATTTTTACAATAACATAACAGACATGGAAGACATCATACAGCTGTCTGATAAGTTGGTAGAAAAAAATTATAAAGCCATCGCATTGGTGTATAAATGCTGGGCATATTCTATCCTGACAGACCTGTATGGCGATGTGCCTTATTCAGATGCTATCAAAGCCGTTGAAGGAAATTTTCAACCAAAGTTTGATAGCCAAAAAGATATTTACACCCAAATTTTAAAAGACCTCATTACCGCCAACGACCTGTTTGATGATAGCAAGGCATTAACATATGGCGGAGACAATGTATATCCTTCGAATACACTTTCAGGTGGTAAAAACATCGGCATTCAACGCTGGAAAAAATTTGGCAATACGCTTCGTTTAAGGCTTTTGCTGAGGCTATCAAAACGCCAGGCAGAAATGGATGTAAACACCCAGATCACCGAAATTTTATCAAATACAGTAAAGTTTCCTGTCTTTGTAAGCAATGCAGATGAAGGCATTTTTAAATACCCCAATGTATATCCTTACTTTAATCCTTATTACACGGCGAGGCAGTTAGATTGGCGGGATGGAACCTATTACACAAAATTTTTCCTTGATAAACTGAATGCAGTAAACGATCCCCGGAGAGCAGTTTGGGCATTGCCGGTAACGGTAGGTGGTGCAAATGTTTACCAGGGTATTGAAAGTGGTTATCCGACAAGCACGGAATACGTGGTTGGTAAAAATTCGAGCTATCCGGATGCATTGAAAACATCTTCCTATCTTGGCGTGATGATGACGTATGCGGAAGTGGAATTTATTAAAGCGGAGCTTGCTTTAAAAGGCTTTAATACGGGTAAAACTTCCAAAGTACATTACGAAAGTGGCATTACTGCATCTATGTTTCAATGGGGTGCCGCAGTGCCGGCAGGGTTTTTATCGCAGCCAGGTATTTTGTATGACGCTACGCAAAGCATAGAAGCGCAATTGGAAAAAATTATGCTCCAGAAATACTATGCCTATTATTTTGTGGATTACCAGGCCTGGTTTGAAAAAAGAAGAACCGGCTACCCGGTATTGCCCAGGGGAACTGGCATACCTATAGAAAATAAATTTCCTTACCGGCTACCATATCCAACTTATTTGCAATCGCTTAACCCGGCCAATTATGCCGCCGCCATTGCAACGATGGGTAACACAGATAAGAGCGATGCAAAACTGTGGTGGGATAAATAATAGCTTTCATTTTCATTCTATTTTTAAACAATAAACATGCTTCATAAACTCACCCAACTGGTAATGGCTTTTGCCCTTCTACTGGCAGCAAATAAAATAATTGCCCAGGTAAAAAACGACACAGCCAACCTTCGGACACTGATCGTTTTTTTTGATGGGTTACGGCCGGATTACATAACTAAAGAAGCCATGCCCAATGTATTTGCTTTTAGTAAGCGGGGTGTTTATGGAAAACAGCACCACAGTGTATTTCCAACTGTTACAAGGGTGAACTCTTCCTCCTATGCAACGGGCAGTTATCCCGGCACCAATGGCCTGATGGGTAACACCGTTTACTTTCCGCAGGTGGACAAAACCAAGGGGCTTAATACTGGTGAAGCATCCGAAATGGATAAAGTGACAGCAGCAACCGGCGGTCATCTTTTAACCGCAATCTCCCTGGGTGAAATACTGGCAAAGGTTGGTAAAAAAATGATGGTGTTTAGTTCAGGTTCTTCCGGACAGGCATTGTTTCAAAACCATACGGTGAGTGGTGGGGCTATTGTAAACACCAGCATGATTTTACCCGAAACATTTAAACCAGTAATAGAAACTGAACTAGGACCAAGTCCAAAACATGAAAAGCCAAACACACCCCAACACAAATGGATTACCGATGCATTGATGAAATACGGGCTGCGGCTGGATG
The DNA here is from genome assembly GCA_038215675.1 of Chitinophagales bacterium. Classification (GTDB taxonomy): domain Bacteria; phylum Bacteroidota; class Bacteroidia; order Chitinophagales; family Chitinophagaceae; genus Ferruginibacter. The sequence goes on from JBBQQP010000025.1 coordinate 10,956, forward strand.
GTCCGTTGGTGAGTGCGATTTGGTTTTCAGACCCGGATGGTACAGCACACAGCGATGGTATTGGAGTGTCTTCCAGTATGGCTTCTATCAAATCGGTGGACGAGCAGTTTGGCAGAATCATTGCCGACCTGGAATCAAAAGGTCTTACCAATCATTTCAACATCATCATATCAACCGACCATGGTTTTGTAACACACAAGGGATCTAACAATGTAACTGCATTTTTAATAAAGGAGAGTTTAAAAAAGTCGAAGGAAAGTGAAGATGTGATCGTTGTAGGCGGAGCAATTTATGTGGAAAATCATGATGAAGCATTGATCAAAAAAATTGTGGCCAAATTGCAGTCGCAGGAATGGATGGGTGGTATTTTTACCAAGGCAGTTAAGGCAGGCGACCTAAAAGGTTGGGTAGAAGGAACGGTTTCATTTGATGCCATTCACTGGAACCATGCCGAACGCTCTTCTGATATTTTGGTCGACTATAATTGGAGTGACGAAAAGAATGCAAGGGGTTATCCCGGAACCAGTTTTAGCAGTGGGGTAGCTGGTCATGGTGGTTTTAGTCCGTATGAAGTACACATTGCATTACTGGCTGCTGGCCCGAGTTTTAAAAAGGCTTTTGGAAGTGAATTACCTACATCAAATGTAGATATAGCGCCTACGATTTTACACATCCATCACCTGGCAATTCCCACTTCAATGGATGGCAGGGTGATCAATGAAATACTTGCCGAAAAAGTAACATCACCGACACTAAAATCCCAAAAGCAAACCATTATTACCACCGCCCGTTTTGCAGGCGGCACTTACCAGTTGAATGTAGAAAGAACCATCCTCGGAAAATATAAGTATGTAGATTATTCAAAAGTAATCAGGCTCTTTGATGGTGTTGCTACAGAGTAGAAGGGCAGAGATTTTTCGTAACTGGCAAAACACCAAAAATTCTTTTGTTGGTTTGTTTTCATTTTGAATTGCAGTCATTTTTCACCAATTGTTTACGGCAATTTACCGCAAACAAAAAAGGGGAACGGTGGTGATTTTTTAGCCGGGTTAAGAGACCATTTGTAATTTTGATGGCGTCTCTGAATGCAGGATGCCTGTTTGTTTGAGGCAATCAGGCAGGGCATACTTTTACATAATATCTTTCACCAATAATAATGCGAACACCCTGCAAATATGCGGGGTGTTTGTATCATGGCGGTGTAATAATTTTCAGGTTCTTTTGGCTGTTCGTACCGCTCATTCAAATAAATATCCGTATTATTTATTTCAGGCTTTTTTTCATTTGCAATATGGTTTTAAATGAATGTTTCAATTCTTTTGCCTAGCTTAAGTCAGGCCAGCCTATACTGTTGGTTGACCTACGCACAGGAACCAGATAGGCAGGATAAACTAAGCCCTTTCAGGGAACAGTTTTATGCCCCTTGCCCTACTGTTGATTATTTATTGAAACCAGTGGACAACGATTTGTTGGTAGACGCTGTAAAACGTGCCGCCAAAAGAATCAATGACCGACAGCCTGGCAAACTGGTTGAAACCCTGCTTTACATCTTGAAACAGGAAAAAAGTTCGCAGCAAATGAAGCTTTGCATCAGCACACTAAAAGGCCTGCAGGTAGTAGATTTGAAAGGTCGGTTGTATTGTAAAGCTTCCAGTAATTACACTAATTTTTACTTCACCAACAGCTCATCGCTCTGCACATCCAAAAGCATGCAGGAGTATGAGATAATCTTGCTGGATTGCAAATTCTTTCGCATTCATAAATCCTATATCATTAACCTGTTGCATTTGAAAGAATACCAGCGTGGCGAAGGAGGGATAGTAGTTCTTTCAAACCAAAAGCAACTGGAAGTAAGCAGAAAAAGAAAAGAAGACTTTCTAAAAAAGATCAAATCGTTTTATAAGATGTAGTATTTCATTGGCACTGCAATTATTGAATAATTGCTTCTTTTGGGAGTATTGTCTTTATTGAGGTTGGGAGGTATTAACCCTGCGCCGGGGGATACAGTATTGCAAATGATACAAACAATATTACTTCCTCACTCTGGGTACAAGTCCCAGGAAAAATTGCACTCTGAGTCAGAAAAATATCTCCCTCCGGGTGTGTGTTTTGCCAGAGTGCCAAACGATCTTTTTTTTAACACGTAACTGTATTCCTGCCAGGCATCTTTTTCAGCTTGCCTTTGCGTTGCTGAGAGAAATTACCGGAAAATAAATACCAGCTATTATCTTTGTCTGGGGTTGTGGCAACCATTAACCATCAAGCCATCTTTCTAATTATGAAAAGAAGCAACAAGAAAATCAACTACGAGGATATCGACATCCGCTACACCATCGAGTCATCAATGGCGCCCTCGAATGGATACCGATACCGGCAGCAAATCAACGGGGTAATGCACTATTTCAACGATAAAGAAAATCCCGAAAATTCAATAGTGATTGGTAAAATAGAAGCACAGAAATTATTGCTGGGTGTGGCGGCTGATGCCGGATGCCCAGGCCTTGCAGTATTTGATGCAGACGAAATGATGTTGGATATTGGGAAAGCCATTTACGATTTTGAAAGAGATGATTATTCTGAAGCTATCTATGAGCATTTTGAAATTCCGTGGATGGATTTGCTGATCCTATCCCGGTTAGAGATTTTGCCGCAATACCGGGGCTCTAAAATCGGAAAATACGCTATCAGAGACCTTTACAATAATTTCATCAGTGGATGTGGCTTAATGACAATTACGACATTTCCCTTACAGCTGGAAAGCCGGGTACCAGCACCAGGAGAAAAGGAATACGATTGGCACAGAGACATGGGGTATACAACCATGGAACCAGATGAAGAAAAATCCATTTATAAATTATTGGCATATTATACCAGTCTTGGTTGTAAATATTTACCCGAAATAAGTGAAGATCTCTTATTCCTGACTCCAGCCAACAACAACAAAACGTTTGACAAAATAAAACTGGATTAAGCAGTTGTAAAGGTACAAACCAAATACAACCACTTTTTCCTCGAGCGTACCTATTTCACCATCGGAAAATGAAGCTAGTGGATTGAGCATGAGGCATCGATCCTTATTAGTCTAGAGAATCAGGCATTAGCAATCGCCAATTATATCGGTTTCCTAATTTTATCCATTTTGAAATAATAATTTCCTGTTGAAGTTTCTCCTCATGAGGTTGCTATATCAGTTGCGAAATGTCTAGGTAAAAATGTTTGACAGTATTCCATTTCATTCAAACGGCATTTCTTTTAAATATGTACTTTTTAAAAGAGTGGTAACAAAATTTTGCGACTTTTAAGTTTTGTCTAGTTGATTTCCATCATATATCCCGCGTTTTCAGATTATTTTTTCATTAACTTAAGGTTAAGAATTTAATCAATGTTAAGTTTAAGTTAATTGAAAATGTATTTTTGCAGCCACCAAAACAAATATTATGAAAATGAAAGCACTCTTGAAGGTAATTATTGCCTTTTTGCTGTTGATTAATTGCTTTAATGCGAAAGCACAGGTAACAACTGCCAGCCTAAGTGGCAATGTTGCCAATAGTGAGGGTAAAGCACTGATGGGTGCCACTGTGAGAATCGTTTTTGCCAATGCAGGTATAAACAAGGTTACCACCACTCAATCCAACGGTAGTTTTTTAGTGCCTAACTTAAGGGTAGGCGGGCCATATAAAGTAACTGTAAGCTACACAGGTCTGCAGGAAATAACAGAAGAAAACATTACGCTGGAGCTAGGACAAAACACTACTTTAGACTTTAAGTTAGATACTAAATCGGTTGGGCTTGAAGCAGTAACTGTTACCGGGAAATCAAAAATATTTGATAATAAAAGAACCGGAGCCTCTACAAATATCAGCTCAAAGCAATTAAGACAATTACCCACTATATCAAGGTCGGCTGATGATTATACCAGGCTTACCCCATCTGCATCTTCTACATTTAACGGAACTTCTTTTGCCGGCAGAAACGGACAGTATAACAACTATTCACTCGATGGGGCTGTTTTCAACAATCCATTTGGATTGGATGCACCCACCCCCGGCGGACAAACCAGTTCGCAGCCAGTTTCCTTAGATGCGATTGACCAGATACAAGTAAATATTGCACCCTACGATGTAACCCAGGCGGGCTTTACAGGTGCAGGTATAAATACTGTAACAAAAAGTGGTACCAATATTTTCACCGGAACCGTATATGGCTTTTACAGAAATGAAGGACTTACCGGTAAAAAGGTAGATGGCAATAAAATAGTAGTGCCAAAATTAGACCAATACCAAACCGGTGTGGCTTTTGGTGGCGCATTAAAAAAAGACAAATTATTTTACTTTGTAAGTTTTGAAACCGAGCAAAGAAATGATGCTCCAACTGGTTTTGTAGCTCAAAATTCAGGAAATACCAGTAAGTCAAATACTTCCAGGGTATTGCAGGCAGATTTAGACGCTGTAAGGAGTATTTTGAAAAATAAATTTCAATATGAAACAGGGGATTACCAGGGCTTTAATTATCAACAAAAAAGTTATAAGTGGCTTGCAAAAATTGATTGGGTAATCAATAACAACAATAGCTTGTCATTTACTTATAATGGATTGGATGCCTCCAAGGAAAAGCCAGCCCACCCGAGTGCCATTGGCCGCCGTGGACCTGACTTTACAACCTTGCAGTTTAAAAATTCGGGATACCGGATAAATAATAAACTGCAATCATTTGGTACAGAATTAAAATCATCTTTTGGAAATAGTGGTAAATATGCCAACAAATTAAGGTTGGTTTACACCACGTTCAGAGACAACCGGGATCCACTTTCTACACCATTTCCCGTTGTTAACTTAACGAAAAACGGTGTACGTTATATTATTGCAGGGCATGAGCCGTTTTCTATCAATAATATTTTAAACCAGGATGCATTCCAGGCAACTAATAATTTCAACATTATCCTTCCAAAGCACACGCTTACTTTTGGTGCTTCTTACGAATCATTCAAGTTTGCTAACTCATTTAATTTAACAGGATACGGCCCGGCTGTATTCTCTAATGCTGATATAAAAACATTTAGAGACAGTGTACCTGTGGATGGAGCGTATGTGTTTGGTGCTTACCCTTTGAGTGCAGATGTTGCTTATGCTAAGAACAGGGCAGCAGCAAATCAATGGACATTTTATTATTTAACGGTTGCACAACTTTCCGCTTATGCCCAGGATGAATGGAAGCCATCCAAAAATTTGCGGTTAACTTATGGCTTACGGATTGATGCACCCCGGTACGGTAATGCAAGTTTTAAGAATCCTAATTTTAATGGAGATGGCACTTTTAAAGGTACTTTCCAGGAAGGTTCACCTACCATTGCAAATAATGACAACCAGGTATTGTTTGATGAAAATGGAAAGCGTATAAGTAATGGTGTTGGTAAAGATTTAGATAACACAAGATTCCCAACAAAAAATCCATTGTTCTCACCAAGAATTGGTTTTAACTGGGACGTAAAGGGAGATAAAACAATACAATTAAGAGGAGGTTCAGGTTTATTTACCGGCCGCTTTCCCTTTGTATGGATCGGCAACCAGCAAGCAAATCCTTATACTGGTTTCTATAATGCTACTTCCAGCAATTTCAGATGGCCGCAAATATGGAGAAGCAACCTCGGTCTTGATTTTAAAATACCAGCCGGAACAGTTTTTTCTGCTGATATAGCCTATTCTAAAGATAGCAAAGCGCAGATGGTACGCAATTACAATTTGGGTACACCAACAGGCAAACTCAACTCAGGTACAGGAGATAACAGAAGTGTTTATAAAGCAAGTGATAAAGGTACAGACGGTCCATTTTCCACTAACAATACGTATGTATTTACCAATACAAATAAGGGCTACCAGTTTAATGTGAGTGTGCAGGCACAGCAGGCATTTAAAAATAATTTTTATTTGCAGGCTTCTTACAACTATTTAATTTCAAAAGATGCCAGTTCTATTTCTGCAGAAATATCAAGTGATGCTTTTGACCGGAACCCGATTTTGAACAATGCCAATGCTGCAATCAATTCTACCTCATTGTATGGCAATACACACCGATTTGTTTTAGCTGGTGTAAAAAAGTTTGATTATGGTAAAGACAATAAATACGGAACCACTATTTCTTTCTTTGCCAACTGGGTAAGTGGCGATCGCTTTGCTTATGTTTATGGCAACGATATTAATAATGATGGCACAGGAACAAATGACCTATTATATGTACCTACCAATGCGGAAATAAACAATATGCAGTTTGTAAATTATACGGATGTATTTGGAAATGTTCAGTCACCGCTAGCACAGAAGGCTGCTTTTGAAAATTATATACAGTCAGATAAATACCTGAGTAAAAAAAGGGGGAGTTACACAGAAAAATATGCCGGCCAAGCACCCTGGTTCAGCCAGATGGATGTAAGGATATTGCAGGACTTTAATTTTAAGCATGGCAAAAAAAACAATACGGTACAGTTGAGTATTGATATACAAAATTTCGGTAACCTCATCAGCAGCAATTGGGGGGTAAGAAAAGTTGCCACCAACGCTGGTTTCTTTCAGCCAATATCTGTAAACAGTTTTACAGGAACAGGCCAGCCAATATTTACTTTTGATCCTTCCATAAAAAACACTTTCAATTCAAGCCCTGATCTTATTTCAAGATGGCAGATGCAGTTTGGCCTGAGGTATATTTTTTGATGCCGTAATTGCAATTCAATTCAGTTATTTTAGCATTCATTTTTGTTTTTAGTGCCGGTTTTTTAACCGGCACTTTTTTTAACTGCAACGGTAGCAGCGTATAGTATCTTTTCGTGTTATTGTTTCGGGAAAGTGACAAAAGCCTGGTAAAATTTACAAAAAAAATGGATATAATATTGAGTAAATCAAGCAACTGCTTTCCTAAAAGCAATATTACTTTTCTTATTAGTGAGCTTATGTGGAGTTTTTGTCTGGATAAGCTTTTAAAGCAAAAGCTGTTCTTGGCGAAACCTCTGCTTATATATCGCTGACAATTAAAGAATTCATTTACAGAAATTTCAGGGGAAAGGTTGAGGGTAAATCATGGAAGGGATGATTCATTCAATGGGTGGGCGCAATAACTCGTTTCGGCAGTGGGATTTCGCAATGGTTTTTTATGCTTTGAAGTTACTGCTGCGAAAACCCTGCTGGGACTAGATTTGTTAGAGATTTTCAATTTCGTCAATGGTAAGGCCTGTTGAATTTGAAATTATTTCAAAGTTGATTCCACTGTCTTTTAAAACTCTAGCAACATTTTTTGCTTTTCGATTTTCGCGAATAGCGTCGCCTTCTATTCTTCCTCCATCAAAAGCTGTATCAAGTGTGTTGTTAAAATCTCTAAACAATTTCAAGCTTTGTTCGTACGCTGTTCTTTCCTGTTCCGTATAATTTGCAATTGTTGCGATCTCAAACGCTTGCAAAAAAATTTCATCTTTAAATAACTCAGGAATACTTTGAAAGCCTTTTAAATGTTTAATGAAATATAGCCATTTGTCCAATCTTGATGTCAGGTCTTTTTCATCTTTCTTAAAATGGGGCATTTCTAAATACACATATTTCAGCTTGTCATAAAAAACCTGGTTATGCTGATTTTTTAATTGCACAATATGAACCACTTCGTGTGCATTCAGTTTGTCGTCTTCAAATTCAAAATCTAAAATACCAACACAAAAAATAGCTTTTAACTCAAAGTTCCACTCTCCTCTTTCGGCTTGCTCTACCTCATCCGCCCATAGGGCACCTTCTCCAAAAAGAGAAGGGAAATTGAACCTTTTTTTTTATCGGGAAAT
>JBBQQP010000026.1:0-18056 GCA_038215675.1 Chitinophagales bacterium
TGTCGCATATTCAACCAACTCAACTGACTTAATGCCGCAATCAAGGGAAATGATTAGTTTGAAATTATTTGCAGCGGCAAAATCAATACCGGCCTTACTTACACCATAGCCTTCTCGATAGCGGTGAGGGATATAATAGTCCAGCATGCTGCTATCATAAATTTTGCATAAAAACTGGTACATACAGGCTACCGAAGTCGTGCCATCCACATCGTAATCTCCAAAAACTAAAATTTTTTCATGGGAATCGAAGGCTGTTAAAATTCGGTTTATTGCCCTGTTCATGTCTTTCATCAAAAAAGGATCATGCATTTCAGAAAGCTGGGGCCGGAAGAAAGATTTTGCTTTTTCAAAATCATCAATTCCTCGTTGCGCCAACAGTTTGCAAATCGTTCGATTTACTTTAAGCACGTCATGCAATGCTGTTACTTTATCAGTATCGGCTGTTATTATGTTCCAGCGTTTATTCATGATGTTAAAATATTGATACCCAAAGATTTTACCAAATGGATGCTATCTGACGATTTAATATTTTCTGTCGGTGGTGTACCTTACCAGATCCTCTAAAGCACGTCTTACCTCATTATCAGGGAATTCGTGTAAAATAGTCAACGCTTCATTTCTGTAATTAGCCATTTTTTCCGCGGCGTAGGTAATGCCGCCGGCTTCAATGACTTTATCAATTACCAGCTTAACTTTTGCCGGGTCTTTATTTTCATTTTTTATAATGTAGATCAGCTTCCTTCTTGTAGCAGAATCGATGTTATTGAGTGTGTAAATCAGCGGAAGGGTTAATTTTTTTTCTTTGATGTCATTACCGGTAGGTTTGCCGATATCCTCCTTGCCATAATCAAAAAGGTCGTCTTTTATTTGGAAGGCAATACCCACTTTTTCTCCGAACAGCTTCATCTTTTCAGTTGTAATCTTGTCGTTGCTTGTACTCCATGCCCCAACAGCACAGGCGGAAGACAACAATGAAGCTGTTTTGTTTCGAATTATTTCAAAGTAGATGTCTTCTTTTAAGTTGAGGTTACGGGCTTTTTCAATTTGCATCAATTCACCTTCACTCATTTGTTTAACCGCCTCCGATAAAATACGAAGATGTTCAAAATCATCATTGGAAGTAGATAATAAAAGGCCTTTAGACAATAGATAGTCGCCGACCAATACGGCAATTTTATTTTTCCAGATGGCATTAATAGAAAAAAAACCCCTTCTTTCCAATGATTCGTCAACCACGTCATCATGAACTAAAGTGGCAGTATGTAATATCTCTACTAGAGCTGCAGCACGGTATGTGCTTTCGTTTATTGGGCCCTGCAGCTTCGCACTTAAGAATACAAACATCGGCCTAAGTTGCTTGCCTTTCCGCTTAATAATATATTTCATAATCCTATCAAGCAGTGGAGTCTGGCTTTTTACAGCATCTGTAAACTTTTTCTCAAAAGTTTTTAATTCTTCACCAATAATGTTATTTACAAAATCCATTCGCAAAAAAAAGCAATATACAGCAGTATACAACAGGTTTAAAGCAATTATTTAAAAATTTGCTGATTAGAACAAGATTAATAAAACTGTATTTTTCTAGTTTGCAACTATCAGTTATCGTTACCTGCCTTGTATTTGCCTTGTTTATTGATATTCATGGTGGTGATACCCTAAATTATTCACAAAAAAAGTTTGGTTTTTAATTACTAAACGATAAATTTGCACATAAATCAACCCGTAAATTCAGAAATTTAATAATCATTAGTTATGGCAAGTAAAAAGTACAAATTAATTTTAGGGTTATTGACCCTAATGACAACTACAGCATTTGCCCAAATGGGTGGAAGCTATAGTATTTACGATTCTTCTGTAATATCTGCGAAGCAGATGCCTCAGCAGAACGAGTTTTGGAATAATACCTATAATTTCCCTTCAAAACCACGGAACATGTGGGAAATCGGTGCATCTATCGGATCTATCGCTATTAGTGGTGATTTACCAGCAAGAATCCCTAGTTTGGGTTTTGAAGCGCACGTTAGAAAGGCGATGGGTTATGTTTTCTCATTGAGATTACAATATGTAAATGGAAATGCAAAAGGAATGAACTGGAATGCTTCTACAAATTACCAAAAAAACCCAGCATGGTTGAGAACAGGTAATATAGCATATCCTGGAAATTTGTCCGGAACTGGTTATAATCCATTCATAAGAACAGAAACGGGCTTGGTCCGTACATTAAACGGAGGGGCTGTAAATCCGATTTTTCAAAACTATAGATCTAGAGTGCAAGATCTATCATTGCAGGGAATTGTTACGCTTAACAATGTGCGTTTCCACAAGCAGAAGACAGGTTTCTTGTTTTATGGCGGCGCTGGAATAGGTTTTACACTTTATAATACAAGTGTCAATGCACTTAACGATAACGGAGCTACTTACGCCTCTTTATTTGCAAGTCAAGTATCTGCAGCTGGTGTTTACAAAAATAGAAAAGATGTATTGAAGGCACTGAAAGATGGCATGGATAATTCGTACGAGACTCCTGCTCAAAACGAAGGTACTCGTCGTCCAAAAATGGGAAATAATACTTTAAAACCCTCCGGTACTGTTTTAGCAGGTATTGCGTTCAAGTTAAGTAACAGAATTAATTTGGCTTTAGAAGATCGTCATTCTTTTGTTAAGACAGACTTGATGGACGGTTCACAATGGCAAGAGTCAGCGGTAGGAGATGCTGTACAAACCCGTGATTTTGATTCATGGAATTTCCTTTCTTTAGGAGTTAATTTTAATCTAGGTGCAAAATCTGTTGAGCCATTGTGGTGGGTAAATCCTTTGGATTACGCATACAGCGAACTGAACAATCCAAAGCACATGAAATTGCCTAAGCCAATTTTTGATGACACAGATGGCGACGGCATAACTGACCAATTAGATAGAGAGCCAAACACACCAGCTGGTGCACCTGTTGATTCTCATGGTGTAACCAAAGACACTGACGGAGATGGTGTTCCAGACTTCAAGGATAAGCAATTGATTACACCTACAGAATGTCAACCAGTTGATGCTGATGGTGTTGGTAAATGTCCAGAACCAGCTTGTTGTACTGAAATCAAAGATTTAATGGCAAAGACAGCAATTTCAAATTGTCCTGTTGACTATCCAAGTCTATCGATGAAGTCAACTAGTTTAAGCAAAGACGCCAAAGCAATGTTAGCTACAGTGGCTTCTAAACTAAAAGATAATCCTACATGTACCATAACCATAACAGCTTATCCAGGTGCTTCAAAAGCTCAACAATCATTGGCAGATAAAAAGTTGGATGCTGTTAAGAATTATATTGTCGAAACACTTGGTGTTAGTGGAGATAGAGTTATGACTGATAAGAATATTGGTGGTGGTGATGCAAACACCATTGACATAAAATCAAATTAAGCTTTCAAAGTTTTTTTTTTAAAAAGCCTCCCCAAATTGGGAGGTTTTTTTATTACAATAAAGTCAAATTACATTTCATGAATTGTTTAGGATTGAAATATTTGTACAACTGGCAAATAATCTAACCATTTATTACAATGGATTTTGAGTTTTTTGATTTTATTTTAGATAAATTATGTGCTAAATAATATTTGACATGGACAAATTCTGAAAATCTTAACTCCTTCTTTTTGGTTCTCTTTTAATTTGAAGAGATATTTGAATGAAAATTACTAATTTCGCAATCTTATATGAGATTTTTAAAAGTAACATTAATAGCAATCACATTTTTATTAGGGCTTTCCTCTTGTAATAAATATAGCAAGATCATGAAAAGCAAGGATGTGGGATATAAGCTAAGTATGGCCGATAAATTCTTCGAGGAAAAGAAATATAGGCAAGCTCAGCAATTGTACGAAGAACTTTATCCTGTCTTTAAAGGAACCGATAAATTTGAAGAGTTGTATTATAAAGACGCCTATTGTTTTTATTATTTGAAAAACTACCGGGATGCTGAAAATTTTTTCAAAGGATTTCTGGAGGTTTTCCCCAATAGCAGTAAAGCTGAGGAGGTTGATTTTATGCATGCGTTGTGTTTTTATAAGCAGGTGCCTAAAGTTGATCTTGATCAAACAAATACTTCAAAGTCAATTGGTGTTATGCAGTCTTTTATTAATACCCATCCCGGTTCATCAAGAATACAAGAAGCGACGGCAATCATAGATAAATCAAGAGAACGGTTGGAAATTAAGGAATTACGAGCAGCAGATCTTTATTTTAAAGTAGGTCAATTTAGGGCAGCTGCAATCGCTTATAGCGGACTTTTAAATAGTTACCCCGAATCAAAAGTGGGAGATCATTATAAATTACAGGCAATTAAGTCTTATTTTAGGTTTGCTAAACTAAGCGTAGTTGATAAACAGGCTGAGCGATTTGAGAAAGTCGTGAGCGAATTTCAGGATTTCGTAGATCGTTTTCCTGAAAGTACATTACTGGATGAAGGCAGAGAATTAAGTAATTTAAGTCAAACCAATATTAAAGAAATACAAAATGAGCAAATTAAGACGACAACTAAGCTCTAGTACGAGTAGTGTAGTAGAGCCAAAAAGCCTCTTTGATTTAAAAGAGAAGACTGGTAATTTGTATGAATCTATTGCGATCATCGCAAAGAGAGCCAACCAAATTAATATAACTATTAAAGAAGAGTTGCATAATAAGTTGGAAGAATTTGCAAGTCATACAGATAGCCTAGAGGAAATTCATGAGAATAAAGAACAAATTGAAATTTCTAAAGCTTATGAACGTATGCCCAATCCTGCATTATTGGCTTCACAGGAATTTATTGAAGATAAAATTTATTTCCGTAAGAATGAAGAAGACCTTTTCAGTTAGTTTGTGATAATCAATCGTAATTAATTTCATTTAGATTTTTTATTTTTAACGGCGGTTTTATCCGTCGTTTTTTATGCTGAAAGGTAAAAAAATATTACTTGGAGTCACCGCTAGTATTGCTGCATATAAGATTGCAATACTGATAAGGCTTTTAATTAAATCAGGTGCGGAACTGAAAGTGATTATGACCCCTGCATCTCAGAAGTTTATTTCTGCTTTAACGCTTTCAACCCTTTCTAAAAATCCCGTTATTGTTGATCTTGCAAGCAACGATTCCTGGGCCAATCATGTAATTTTAGGACGGTGGGCAGATATAATGGTGATAGCTCCGCTAAGTTGTAACACCCTAGCAAAAATGTCTTCTGGTATATGCGATAACTTGTTATTAGCAGTGTATCTCTCCTCAACTTGTAAAGTAGCGGTTGCTCCTGCAATGGACGAGGATATGTGGCTCCACCCGTCCACTAAAAGGAATCTTCTACAAATTACGTCGTATGGAAATTTTGTAATACCTGTAGAGTCCGGCGAATTGGCTAGCGGCTTAGTAGGCGAAGGAAGGATGGCGGAACCCGAGTCAATAATAAGTTGGTTGAATGATTTTTTTGGGAAAGATTTACCCTTAAAAGGAATGCGGGCATTGGTAACCGCTGGTCCGACTTATGAACAAATTGATCCAGTGAGATTTATTGGAAACCATTCATCGGGTAAAATGGGTATTGCGATCGCCCTTGAGTTGAAGAATAAGGGTGCTGAAGTTACCCTAGTTATTGGTCCAACTTCATTGCCAATACCGTTATTCCCTCATATCATACATGTAAAAACAGCAGCTGAAATGTTTGAAGCATGTGTATCTGTTTTTAACATGGCTGACATTACAGTTATGAGTGCTGCAGTTGCTGATTACACGCCCCTAAATATAGAACGGGAGAAAATTAAAAAATCAAACGATGATATTTCAATCATTTTAAAGAAGACAAAAGATATCTTGAAACATTTAGGTTCAATTAAAGGCAATAAACAACTTCTAATTGGATTTGCATTGGAGACCAATAATGAAGAGCTACATGCGAAAAGAAAGTTAGTAGAAAAAAATGCAGATATGATCGTGTTGAATTCCTTAAACGATCTGGGTGCAGGGTTTGGTTTTAACACAAATAAAATTACGATTTTTGATAGAAATGGTAAAACCATGGCCTTTGATACCAAATCAAAAGAAGCTGTGGCAGAGGATATTGTTAACGCTATCATCCAAATGAACAATGATAATTAGGTTCAAATTGTTAGTATTTTTTGTCTTTGTGCTGAATTGTTTGTCGGCACAGGAATTAAATGCAAGGGTAACAGTTAACAGCAGCCGTATTGGGCCAACTGTTAATAAAAATGTTTTCCAGACTATGCAAACAGCCTTGAACACATTTTTAAATAACCGCAAATGGACGAAAGATAATTTTGTTGTGAATGAAAAAATTGATTGTAGTTTTTTTTTAAATCTGCAACCAACAGACGACATCAATGTATATACGGCATCTTTGACTATTCAGGCAGCACGTCCTGTTTTTAATACTTCCTATTTATGCCCTCTGATCAACTTTCAGGATGAGGATGTTAATTTTAAGTATATAGAGTTTCAGCAGCTTGAGTTTAATGAAAATAGGGTAGCTGGTACAGATCCACTGGTCTCCAACCTGACTGCATTAATTGCCTACTACGCAAACATCATCATTGCCTTTAATTACGATTCATTTACACCCCGTGGAGGTGATATCTATTTTCTAAAGGCTCAAAATATTGTAAATAATGCGCCCGAAGCAAGGGGTGTTGCTGGTTGGAAGGCATTTGATGGAAAGCGAAATCGTTATTGGCTGGTTGAAAATATGATGAACAGCAGGTATACCATCATGCATGATATTTATTACGCCTATTATCGCCAGGCAATGGATAAAATGTATGAAGATGAAACTGCTGCTAGGGTGGAAATGTTGAATGTTATCAACCTGCTTAGTAAATTTAACGCAGACAATCAAAATACAATGATTATTCAGTTTTTTTTTCAGGGCAAGTCAAACGAATTAATAAAAGTTTTTTCTAAAGCGCCTCAGCAGGATAAATTACGAGCGTCGGATCTTTTACAAAAACTTGATATAACCAATGCAGTTAGGTATAAAGATGAATTAAAATAATGAAAGGATTTTTATATACGATATTGTTGTTTTTTATATTAGGCTGTTCAAATAATCAAAACAAGTATTCCGGTATTTTTCCCAAAGAAAAAATGCAGGCGGTTATGTGGGACATTATTGGTGCAGAGGTATTTACTGAACAGTTTATTAAAAAGGATTCGCTCAAAAATCCGTTAATGGAAAATATGCAATTGCAAAATAAAATTTTTGCAATTCACAAAATAACCAGACTTGATTTTTATAAGAGCTATGATTATTATTTGGCTCATGCTGATCAAATGAGGATTATACTAGACAGTATTACTGCAAAAGCTGAAAGGGACCGTACAAAAATGGTGGAAAAACATTATAATAAAAAGGCCGAATAATGCCAATAGCGTAAATCGATGAAAGGATTTTGTTTAGGACTTTTACTCTACCTTTTCAAGAAAATCAAGGTATAGTTTTTTTACATCGTCGATTAATCGCTGCTTTGAATATCTATTAATGACGGAATTATAGCCCTTATTTCCCATTACATTGCGAAGGTCTTTATTTTCTATTAACATACTTAGGTAACCGGCGAATGATTCAATATCATTTACAGCAGTAATAAAGCCATTTTCTCCGTGTGTTATTACATCTCTTACTCCACCCACATCTGTAGATACAACCGGCTTAAAGGCCGCTTGTGCCTCAATTAAAGAAACCGGAGTACCTTCATTATAGGAAGTAAGCACCACGATATCCAGTCCGCCTAAAACCTGATCAATTTCTGTTTCCCAGGAAGTAACAACTATGTCTGTTTTGCATTTTGGGTTGTTTACAAAATACGAATAGCTTAAACCCAATTCCCTTGATTTTTTTTCTATCAAAGACACAGATTCACCATCTCCGATAACTGCAAATCTAATACCGGCACCATGCTTTTTTTTAATAATAGCGGCTACTTCAACAAACATCTTATGATTTTTAATTGGCACCACTCTTCCAATAATTCCAATAATTATCTCATTGGAATCGAATCCATATTTATCTCTGAAAAGGACTCTTTTTTTAGTTTGATTTTTTGAATATTTTTCCAGACTAAAACCTAAGGGAATTGTAAATATCTTTTCTGTCGGAGCTATTTTATATACCTCTACCAATTCCTTTTTTTGTAAATTACTTATTGCGATGATCGCATTTGTTTTTGTAGCAAGATATCTTTCAAGTAACACAATGAGCGATGAAACTGCTCTGGTAAAATAGGAGTGAAAAACATGGCCGTGAAAAGTATGTACAATTAATTTTACGTTGCAGGCACTGGCTGCCAATCTGCCAATAGCTCCTGATTTGGATGCATGGGTATGTACAATATCAGGATTGTACTCTTTTATAATTTTTTTAATTCTAAAGTAGGCCCGAATATCATTGATTGGCAAAATACTTCTTCGCATTTCAGCAATTTCAACCAGCGTAATTCCTAATTGTTCAGCTATATAACCGGCGTCTTTTTCATGGGGGTCTTTCTTACCTACAATTAACTTCGTTTCAAATTCAGGCTTTAGATTTGTGGACAGAAGCGTAACGTTTAGCGAAGGTCCTCCAACTATAAGCCTGTTATGAATTCTAAGTATTTTATACATATAAAGAGGTAAATATAATCAATGCAAAATAATATTTATTTTGGTCTCTACTTTATATTTTAATTCTTTTGGATAAACAGCTTACTGAAAGCAAATTCCAAACGGTGCTTTGTGATATTTATTTTTTTTTGGTGGTTTAAAACCGGATAGAAATTAATACTTGATTTGTATTAATTTAAAAATATTTTCATGAGAAAAACACTGCTAATTAATGTAATTTGCTGTTGCAATTTTAAAATAAATATTCTCCATGAAAAAAGTTTTTAATAACGCCAGTGATGCAATTGCAGATATTGCTGATGGAGCAGTTTTAATGTTAGGAGGGTTTGGATTGTGTGGCATTCCAGAAAATTGCATCAACGCTCTTGTAATGTCGGGTATAAAAAATATCACCTGTATATCTAATAATGCAGGTGTGGATGATTTCGGTATAGGGTTATTGCTTCAGCAACGACAGGTAAAAAAAATGATTTCATCCTATGTTGGTGAGAACGCAGAATTTGAACGACAACTGCTGAGCGGAGAGTTGGAAGTGGAATTGATACCACAAGGCACTTTGGCCACAAGGTGTATGGCAGCCGGTTATGGAATGCCGGCAATATTTACACCTGCAGGTGTGGGTACTGAAGTTGCTTTTGGTAAAGAGGTCAGGATATTTAATAATAAAAGCTATTTATTGGAACATGCATTTGATGCGGATTATGCTTTGGTAAAAGCATGGAAAGGCGATACGGATGGAAACCTTGTATACCGGGAAACTGCCAGGAACTTCAATCCATTGATGGCCATGGCGGGTAAAATTACAATTGCAGAGGTGGAGCAATTGGTGCCGGTAGGCCAGCTGGACCCTGATCACATTCATACCCCCGGAATTTACGTACACAGAATTTTTAAAGGAAACAATTACGAAAAAAGAATTGAACAGCGAACCGTTAGAAAAAATAGTTGATCTGTAAATTGGACGTAAAAATTTTCAATTCAGCAAGCCAGATTGATTTACCTGCAATGATAATAGTAAATAATACATTGAAGCTTGTCTTTAAATTTTTTAAGATGTTAGATAAGAACCAGATAGCCCAACGCCTTGCAAAGGAATTAAAAGATGGTTACTATGTAAACCTGGGTATCGGTATTCCTACGCTGGTTGCCAATTATATTCCAAGGGGCTTAAATGTAGTGCTACAAAGCGAAAATGGATTATTGGGCATGGGGCCATTTCCATTGGAGGGCGAAGAAGATTCCGACCTGATCAATGCCGGAAAGCAAACCATTACCACTTTACCGGGTTCTGCATTTTTTGATAGTGCCATGAGCTTTGGAATGATCCGTGCTGGAAAGGTAGACTTAACGATATTGGGCGCTATGGAAGTGAGCGAGCAGGGTGATATTGCCAACTGGAAAATTCCTGGAAAAATGGTAAAAGGTATGGGTGGGGCGATGGACCTGGTAGCCAGCGCAAAAAATATTATTGTAGCCATGATGCATACCAACCCAAAAGGAGAATCGAAATTGTTACCCGCCTGTCAACTTCCGCTAACGGGTGTTGGTTGTGTAAAAAAAGTAGTTACCGAACTTGCTGTGCTGGATATTACAAAAGATGGCTTTAAACTGCTGGAGAGAGCTCCAGGCGTAAGTGTAGAAGAGATCATTGCAAAAACTGCTGGTAAACTCATTGTTGAAGGCGAAATACCTGAAATGGTTTTATAATGCACGTTTCACCAAGGCCCATTCCTGCTTCCTTCCCTTAACTTCAATGTGGGCCGCGAATAAAGGAATAGTTACAAAATTACTATTATAAATCCCTGTTTAGAGGGCGTGAAATAATTGCCAACGAAACCCATGGCGTTGAACGTTTTCATGTTAGACTTTATGGTTCAAATTTCATATTCAGTTAACAGTACTATCTTGCGACCTACAAATATTAACCAATGAAATATCTTCCGCTAAATGCTAATTTGTTTATTCAAAACCGTAAACGCTTTGCTGAAAAAATGGATAATAAATCCATCGCTATCTTTAACAGTAACGATGAATTGCCTACCAATGCGGATCAGTTGCACCGGTTTAAACAAAACTCAGATTTAATCTGGTTAACCGGTATTGAACAAGAGGATACCATGCTGGTTTTATTTCCCGACAACCCCGATCCTAAATATCGGGAGGTGCTGGTATTGGTGCGGCCCAATGAATTAAAAGAAAAATGGGATGGGCATCGGTTACGGACAAATGAAGCGACCGCTATTTCAGGAATCAAAACAATTGTATGGCTTGATACATTGGATAGCTTGCTGCAACCATGGATTCATGTGGCGGATAGAATTTACTTAAATTCCAATGAGAATGATCGGAAGGCTAACCTGTTTCCTGTGAGGGACTATCGTTATGCAGAAATGATGCGCATGCGTTATCCTTTGCACAACTATCAACGGAGTGCTAAAATTTTAAAGGAATTACGGGCATTAAAAACCCCATTTGAAGTTGAGATAATGCAGCAAGCAATTGATATTACCGAAGCTACCTTCCGAAAATTATTGCAGTTTATTAAACCAGGTGTAAACGAATATGAAATCGAAGCCGAGATATATCATTCTTTTTTAGGTAAACGGGCTACCGGTCCTGCGTATAGCTCCATCATTGCTAGCGGCGATCGGGCAAGAACGTTACATTATGTCGAAAATAACCAGGAGTGTAAGGATGGCGAATTAATATTGATGGATTTTGGTGCTGAGTACGGAAATTACTGTGCTGATCTTACACGAACTGTGCCGGTCAATGGTAAATTTACCAAAAGGCAAAAAGAGGTTTACAATGCCTGTTTACATTTACATCTTTATGCAGCATCCATTTTAAAACCGGGAATTAGTATCATTGATTATACAGAAAAAGTAGGCGACGAAGCGAATATTATGTTTCAAAAAATTGGCTTGTTAAACAAATCAGCCATTAAAAACGAAGATCCTGAAAACAAGGCCTACCGCAAATATTTATATCATGGAATTTCGCACCATTTGGGAATAGATGTACATGATTTAGGAACCAGAACAGCACCCATCAAAGCAGGAATGGTCTTTACAATTGAGCCGGGTATTTACATAGAAGAAGAGAAAATGGGTATCCGGATTGAAAATAATTTTTGGATAACACGCAATGGCAATAAGGATTTAATGAAAAACATTCCCATCACTGTTGAAGAAATTGAGGCGTTGATGAAACGTTAAGCAATGGGTACTTACCTCCTGTTTGGCGCTCATTATTAAAAAGTCAGTTTAATGTTGTGTATCAATATTACCTGCGTCCACGCTTTTTAATTTTGTAAAAGGAATAACCCCGTTTTTATTTTATTAATTTTACGTTTCAAGGTTGGGGTTGGTAGCTATCGAATCTTGTAACTGTTCTTTACTTTGCTTCTACCAAACTATATGTACTTGTTTTTAGCAGAATTCTTTGAGAACAAAAAAAATATAAAAAAAAAGCTGGTTTGAATTAAATGTTAGACCTTGTCTTTTTAAAATTTCAATAAACCAATAACGGCCTTACAACTAAAAGTTTTTGCAGTTGTGTTCTGGCTTTTCCATTATGAAACAAATACCAAATATTTTCACCCTCCTCAATCTTTTTTTTGGATGTATCGCAATTGTATTTGCATTGCAAACTGAGAGTGTCATCCTTTATACCAACGATGATTTTACAAGTAGTTTTAATATACCCGAAAAACTTTCTTACGCAGCTCTTTTTATTTTTACATCCGCCATCGTTGATTTTTTTGATGGATTTGTTGCAAGAGTTTTCAAGGTGTCATCAGAAATGGGCAAGCAATTGGATTCGCTCGCAGATGTGGTAAGTTTTGGAGTAGCTCCTGGTGTAATATTATACCAACTATTGCGCATTAGTTTAATAAGGGAAGAAAATGGGTTGGATGCCTCTATGCTTTGGCTATTGCCTGCATTCATTTTAAGCTGCGCTTCTGCTTACAGGTTGGCTAAATTTAATCTCGACCCTGCCCAGTCTCATGGGTTCAAAGGAGTTCCAACACCCGCAGTTGGTTTACTGGTCGCATCTTTTCCTTTAATGTTGCATTATGGCGGCGGACTAATTAATATCAATCAATGGTTGATCAACAAATGGGTACTGTATACGTTGATCATCGTATTGAGCTGGCTGATGGTGAGCAATTTGCCATTGATGGCCATGAAGTTCAAAGACTATACGCTTAAAAATAATTTGCCCAGGATTGTCTTGCTGGTAATTGCGTTAATCTCCATCCTGCTTTTGAAGTGGCTTTCAATTCCCGTTATTTTCATTGCATACATTATTTTATCTTTGCTCTTCAAAAACAAACTATCAACATGATCTTCACTGCACAGGTAAAAGTAATGCCGTTAAAAGAACTCCTGGATCCGCAAGGTAAAGCTGTTTTAGGCGGCTTTCAAAATTTAGGATTAAGCACCATTTATGATGTACGAATCGGTAAAAATATCAGCCTGCAAATAGAAGCAGCCTCTGCAGAAGCCGCTAAGGAAATTGCACAGGAAGCTGCCCGAAAATTATTGGCAAATCCTGTGATGGAAATGTTCGAAATAACCATCTATTAATTAGCTAATTCGATAATATGCTAATTAGGTAATTCGGAACACTTCAATTTTATTAGCAAACTAGCATATTAGCACATTATCACATTAGCACCGTATGGCATTATTCATAGTTCCCACTCCAATCGGCAACCTGTCGGATATTACCTTCCGGTCAGTTGATATTTTGAAATCGGTGGATTTGATTTTAGCAGAAGATACCCGCACATCTTCAGTATTATTGCAACATTACCAGATACAGAAGCCGATCACGCCTTATCACCAGCACAACGAGCATAAGATAATTCATCATTTGGTAGAGCAGATGCAGGGAGGTAAAACGATGGCACTGCTTACAGATGCAGGTACACCTGGCATTAGCGATCCGGCATTTTTATTGGTAAGAGAATGTGTTAAAAATGATATTAGGGTAGAATGCCTTCCCGGAGCCACTGCATTTGTACCTGCGCTGGTCAATAGCGGATTGCCTATGAACAGTTTTTGCTTCGAAGGATTTCTTCCGCTGAAAAAGGGTCGACAGACTTTTTTAAAACGAATGGCAGTAGAAGAAAGAACAATGGTTTTTTATGAAAGCCCCATGCGCCTTCTAAAAACGCTCAAGGATTTTATTCAATATTTTGGTGCAGAAACACAATGCTGTGTAAGCAGGGAACTAACTAAAAAATTTGAAGAAAATAAAAGGGGCAGCCTGCAGGATGTGCATGATTATTTTAATGCTAAACCTGTAAAAGGCGAAATAGTAATTGTGGTAGAAGGGAAAAAATGATTAATCAGGTAATCGCAACTTATTTGTATCCGCAATGTTATTCCGTTAAAATTATAATAAACAGGCTATAAAATAAAAGTCTCTCTTAATATAAATGTTCAATGCTAACATCTCAACCACAATATTTTATTGGCATGATGCAAATCGGGTTTTATATTTAAAATACATGACCAATTAACGTTTAATTTCAAATCACTTTTCAGAATTTTGCCCATCTCAAATTTATAAAATGAATAAATTTTTTTTAGTATTAATCGCTCTGGTAGTGTTTACTATTTCATCCATTGCCCAACCCAACCGTTGGCAGCAAAGGGTAAAATATACAATGAACATAGATGTGGATGCGCAAACAAACAGGTTTACCGGAAAACAAAAATTGGAGTACACCAATAACTCACCGGATGCGCTGAAAAAAGTTTTTTACCATTTATATTTTAATGCATTTCAACCCAACAGCAGTATGGATGTGCGGAGTCGTGAGTTGGGTAAAACGCTCATAAACGGCAAGCCAGACTGGGACCCCAGGGTGAAGGACAGGATTAGTAAATTAAAAGATGATGAGATTGGTTATCAGAAAATCATTTCTTTAAAAATGAACGGCGTTCCACAACCTTTTAAATACGAGGAAACGATTCTTGAAGTTAATCTCACCCAGGCAATTGCACCTAAAACAAAAGTTGTATTTGAGATGGAATTTGAAGCACAGGTACCCTTGCAGGTTCGCCGCAGCGGCAGAGATAATCCGGTAACAGGCGTACGTTATAGTATGAGCCAGTGGTATCCAAAACTTTGCGAATATGATTATGAAGGATGGCATCCAACACCTTATATAGCCCGTGAGTTTTACGGAGTATGGGGCGACTTTGATGTTACCATTGCCATCGATAAAACATACAAATTGGGTGGAACCGGTGTATTGGTAAATGCTGCTGAAATTGGTTGGGGATATGATCGGCCAGGTTCTGAATTGAAGCCAACAACAAAGGCTAAACGTAGCTGGCATTTTGTAGGAAATAATGTGCATGATTTTATGTGGGCGGCCGATCCTGATTATATCCACCTGGTAAGGAAAATGCCCAATGGCGGACCAACCTTAAACGTAATTTATAATTATCTGGAAAACAATGAAAAAAATGATGCGGCATGGAATACAGTAGCAGATGCAGCGGTTTTAGTTTTACCTTTTATAGAGGAAAAGTTCGGAAAATATCCTTATCCCCAATACTCTTTTATCCAGGGGGGAGATGGGGGAATGGAATATCCGATGGCAACTTTGTTAAGTGGCCCCGGTTTGGGAACAGTTTTTCATGAGTGGATGCACAGTTGGTATCAGATGATGCTTGGCACCAATGAAAGCCTGTATGGCTGGATGGACGAAGGCTTTACTGAATTTGCAACAGACCAGGTAGAGGCCTATTACAGGGATAAATTTATAAAAGTGAAGTACAGCGATAACGTCCCTTATATGAAGACGCTGGATTCGCTCGCTACCTTATTGCCTTCAGAACACGCCGGGAGTTATCAATCGTATTATTTTATTGCAAAAAGTGGTTTGGAAGAACCACTTACTACACACGCTGATCATTTTGAAACAAATGCCGCTTATAGCATTGCTTCTTACTCAAAAGGCTTGGTATTTATGGAACAGCTCGGGTACATCTTAGGCGCAAATATGCGGGATAAAATATTATTGGAGTATTACAAACAATGGCGTTTTAAACATCCCAATTCCATTGATTTTATAAAGCTTGGAGAAGATATGAGTGGAATGAAATTAGACTGGTATAAAGAGTACTGGTGTAACACCACCAAAACAATTGATTACGGTATAGATAGTTTGTGGGAAGAAGGGGGTGTATCAAAAATTCGTTTAGTAAGGAACGGTAAAATGCCGATGCCTGTTGATTTACAGCTCACATTCAAAGATGGCACTACCGAAATGCATTATATTCCGCTTAACCTGATGTTTGGTTCAAAGGCACCGGAAAATAAGGATGAAAAAAGAGAAGCGCATGAAGCCTGGCGCTGGACGCATCCTACTTACATTGTTGAATTAAAAAAGCGATTGACCGATTTGAAAAAAGTAGAAATAGATCCTACAAAACGAATGGCAGATATTGAACAGCGGAACAATGTGTTGCAAATTAATTGGTAATGTATCTAAATATAAAAATATAAGTGCCAGCATCTTTTTTTATTACCAGATGAAATACTCCTGGCAATCTTTTGAACAACTTTTTTCCTTATTTTAAAAAGAAAAGTAGTTGAAATATTTATATGGACATAACAATTAGACGTGCAACATTAGCTGATGCAGTTGCGCTTTCAACTATAGCAAGCCAAACCTTTTACGATACTTTCACGGGTACTTGTACAGAACACGACATGCAATCATTTCTGGAAGCGTATTTTAATTTGAAACAGGTGCAGGCTGAATTATTAAACGAGCATGATTTTTATCACCTGGCAGAATTTGCGGGAGATGTAATAGGCTATCTGCGTTTTATGGAGGATTATAGCAACCTGCCTTTAATGAAAGAATGGAAGGCAGTAGAACTTAAAAGAATTTATGTCTCAAAGGAGTTTCATGGTAAAGGAGTTGCACAGCAGTTAATGGATTTTGCAATACAATATGCCGTTAATAATCAGTATGAAGTTATTTGGCTGGGTGTTTGGGAACATAACTTAAGGGCCCAAAAATTTTACGAAAAGTATGGTTTTGTACATTCGGGACATACCCACGATTTTCCGATCGGGAGTACGCCCCAAACAGATTTTTGGATGTGGAAATTCTTATGATAAAAAAAACTTCAGGGTAACCTGAAGTTTTTTTTATTTATTTTTTTATACGAATTACCTGCCAAAAAATTTATTGACTGCTTCAATCCGAGTTCCTACATGCAATTTTTCGTAGATATGGTATACATGTTTTCTAACAGTTTCTGAACTGATGGATAACTGACCGGCAATTTCCTTGTATAACAATCCTTTTGAAAGCATTTCCAATATTTCCTTTTCCCTTCTTGAAAGTAGTCCCAATGTGTCATTGGGGGCAGAAGCAATCGTTTTATTTTGAAAAGTAGTTACTACCTTTCTCGCAATCTGGCTGCTCATAGGAGCTCCTCCTTCATACAGTTCTTTAATAGCATCCAGGAGTTTATCAGGCGCAGTCTTTTTTAATACATACCCACTGGCACCTGCATTCAATGCCTCAAAAATCTTTTCATCCTCTTCATATACAGTACACATCATAAACAATATTTCCGGATGCTCCTCTTTTAAAACTCTTACTACTTCAATACCATTGATGCCTCCCAAATTAATATCCATTAACACAATCCTTGGCTTAAAATGGGGGATATTAATGATGGCTTCCTCACCATTCACACAGGATCCTGCCAGGGTATATCCATCCGCCATGTCTATAATTTGCTCAAGTGCATTGCGTATATCATTGTTGTCTTCAACTATTGCTACTGAAATATCCATAAGTGTAAAGTTGATCAAAAAAAATAGATATGCAATACCCTAAAGTGGGTATAGCCCGATATTAAACAAATCTCATCTTAAATGGCAACCTGCAATAAAAATTTTTCTTTGAAAAATGGTTCTTCAAAAATCTTTTCAATCTCCCAAATTCTGGGCTTACAGTTACTTTCAAAAACCTCTTTGGCCAAATCGCCACCTTTAAGACAGATTAAACCGCTTGGTTTACTCCCTCTTTTTAAAAGAGGCTTGCTCCACCACCAGAGGTCTTTTAACGGCGCAACGGCCCTTGAAACCACCACATCAAACTTTCGGTTCTTGATTTCTTCAGCCCTGCAATGTTGGGTGGTTACGTTTTGTAACCCAATGGCAGCAACTACTTCATTTACAACTTTTAGTTTTTTATTGATACTATCCACCAAATGAAACTGCGTCTCCGGAAAAAAGATAGCCAGTGGAATGCCGGGGAAACCACCACCACTGCCTAAATCCATCACCTGCATACCTGGTGCGAAATCAAATTGTGTAGTAATGGCAAGGGAATGTAGTACATGATGTTCATAAAAATTATCCATATCCT
>JBBQQP010000027.1:0-18012 GCA_038215675.1 Chitinophagales bacterium
CAATATGTTTATACTTGTCTGTATTCAAAATGGGTTAAGTATATCCATTAGATGTAATCATAGGTGAAATCCATAAACCTTTTTGGCAAAGCCCCGATATTAGTCAAAATACAACGGCGATCAACCTATCTTTTTTATAAACCAACCAGCGGGCAATTTATTAAATCGATCTGTTGCCATCAAAATTTTCTAATTCTTTTGATACGGCATTTAAGAACGTGCTACCCAATGCACCATCAATAATACGATGATCATAACTCAATGAAATGTACATCATATGACGAATAGCAATGCTGTCGCCCTGTGGTGTTTCAATTACCATCGGCCTTTTTTTAATAGCACCCACCGCCATAATTGCTACCTGCGGCTGGTTGATAATCGGCGTACCCATAATACTACCAAACGTGCCTACATTGGTTAATGTAAATGTGCCGCCTGTTGTATCATCTGGTCTTAATTTACCTGATCTTGCGGCGTTGGCCAATCCATTTACTTGTTTGGTTAACCCGGCAAGGTTTAATTGATCTGCATTTTTTATAACAGGCACAATTAAATTACCGTTTGGCAGGGCGGTTGCCATCCCTATATTTAAATTTTTCTTGATGATAATCCGATCTCCATCAACTGAACTGCTGAGCATTGGAAATCTTTTAATACACTTAACGATGGCTTCTATGAACAGGGGAGTGTACGTTATTTTTTCGCCTTCTCTTTTTTCGAAATCCTTTTTAATTTTCTCTCGCCATAAAACAAGATTAGTAACATCAAATTCCGCAAAGCTGGTTACATGAGCGCTGGTGTGTGTGCTATCCACCATGTGTTTGGCAATCAACTTGCGCATACGGTCCATTTCAATAATTTCTACATTTCCGGGGTAACTGTTTGCTATTGCTACCTGTGTATCCTGCAGCTGGCTTTCCGAATGTTCAATCTCGGGCGGCGTAACTACTACCGGCTGTTGATAATGGGGCACGGCACCTGGTGTTTGAGGTGCCGACGACCTTTCGGAAATATAGGCTAACATATCTTTTTTGCTTACCCTGCCATCCTGCCCTGTGCCGGGAATTTTTTCCAGTTCTACCATACTAATTCCTTCCTGCTGTGCAATGTTGATCACGAGGGGCGAATAAAATCTAATAGCGTTATTAGCGGATGGCAGCGTTGCTGAAAATCCGGCCACTGCTGGTTGAAAGGGAATGTCTTCTACAATCCTGGCTTCTTCATAAGCCGGCTTTACTGGCTGTGGCGCAGGCTGAGACTGTGTAACGGCAGAACTGGCGCCAATCCTGATTCTTGCAATGATTGCTCCGATTGGGACTACATCGTTTTCCTTAAATAATATTTCTTCGATAACGCCTTTTGTGGTTGATGGTACTTCACTGTCTACTTTATCTGTAGCAATATCAAGTACAGTCTCATCTTCTTCTATGGAATCACCAGCTTTTTTATGCCACTTCAAAATGGTGGCTTCCATAATACTTTCCCCCAGCTTTGGCATTACCAGATCAACTAATGACATATAATAATTTGAAGTTTAAAATAATAAATAGCAAAATCTTTTAAGCTTGCAGTTCATTTCGCTAACAATCGGCGCTAAAGGTAATTATTTCCTTTTAATACAGTTCACATCATTGGAAAGCGCATCACAACTACGGGAAGATCGGGTGATCGATTGCTCATCCAAAAGAGGTATTACGTACCATACCGTTTTATGAAAGCGATAAAATAAATTTGCGTAACATATTGAGCGCAAAGGTTGCCGTTAGTTCGATATTCCTTTGACGATCGAAGCGAAAATGGAATTTTTCAGTAACAATTTTATCAGCGTTGCCTACCGCAACCCAAACGGTACCTACCGGTTTGTCTGGCGTTCCTCCATCTGGACCCATAATACCCGAAACGGCAATCGTAAAATCAGTTTGTATGTTTTTCAATGCTCCCCCTGCCATTTGAATGACCACTTCTTCACTTACTGCACCAACAGATTCCAATGTATTTTTATCAACCTGCAATAAATTCTCCTTAGCCTTGTAAGAGTAACTCACCACACTGCCACTGAAGTATGCTGAAGCGCCTGCTTTTTCAGTCAACAGATGAGCAATATAGCCGCCAGTGCAACTTTCTGCTGTAGAAATAGTTTTCTGTTTTGCCACCAAAAGCTTTGCTACCACCTGTTGCATCGGTTCATCTTCATTGGTAACAAGGTATTGACTTACGAGTATTTGTAGATTGTTAAAGTGCAATTGAATTTCAGTTTCAATCGCATCTTTATCAAAACCTGAAGCCGATAAACGTAAACGAACCATACCATAATTGGGCAGGTAAGCCAATTTAATATGGATGGGCAGAGCCGTTTCGAAATGGTTGATCAAATCAGCCAGGAAACTTTCGCCCACGCCCGCCGTTAGTAAAGTTCTGTGGGCAATATGTGGGAACCGGTAATATTTGCTTAGTGCTGGTATCACATCGTCTGTCATCATACCTTTCATTTCATAGGGCACACCTGGCATACTTACAAATGTTTTACCCTCCTTCTCAAACCACATACCGGGGGCTGTTCCTCTTTTATTCAAAATCACTTTGCAGTTGTCGGGTACTTCCGCCTGTTTAAGATTTCGTTCTATCATTGGCCGCTTCAGGATGTTGGTAAAAATATTGGTGACATTTTCAAGTGCTCCTGCATCTACAATCATATTGCCATTGAAGTATTTGCAAAGTAGTGGCTTTGTAATGTCATCTGCAGTTGGGCCAAGGCCACCCGTGATTAAAATGATATCCGAATGTTTACTTTCGTCATCCAGTGCCCGCCATATTTCATCCCATACATCGCCAACGGCTACACGCCTTGCAACACGGATGCCTGCCTTATTGAGTTGTTGCGCCATCCAGGCACTGTTGGTATCAATTACCTGTCCTATCAATAATTCATCACCAATGGTAATGATCGTTGCCTGTGTCATGTTTATAGTTAAATGATTTTTAATTGTAGAAAAATTTCAATTCTAATAATGGAGCACCGCTCGTAGCAAAAATTTAAGCGTCATAACATTCATGGTTTTCAAAGACTGTTCTTTCTTCTTTAAGTATTCCACTTCAGAGATGTAATTTAAAACCGGGCTTGTCATTATTGATTAATTTCAACGTTCAAATTTAATTAAAATGTATCAAAGGGGCTTCGTTATAGTAATATCAATGATTTTGTTGAGCAACAATTGTATTTGCCAGGGCCTTCCAGTCCAATTGGAGATTGCCATACAGAAGTTATCAAAGGATGAACAGTTTAAACATGCCACGCTTGGTTTGTATGTAATAGAAAGCAAAACGGGAAAGGTAATTTTTGATAAAAATGGTCAGCTTGGGTTATCACCTGCCAGTTGCCAAAAAGTAATTACCAGTGTAAGCGCTTTTGAACTGCTGGGAAGTGAATATCGTTTTAAGACTTTCATAGGAACAGATTTGCCGGTAAATAATGGTATCATCAATGGTAATTTATACATTAAGGGGGCAGGTGATCCA
Organism: Chitinophagales bacterium; assembly: GCA_038215675.1. Taxonomy (GTDB): domain Bacteria; phylum Bacteroidota; class Bacteroidia; order Chitinophagales; family Chitinophagaceae; genus Ferruginibacter. The sequence goes on from JBBQQP010000027.1 coordinate 3,517, forward strand.
ACGCTTGGCAGTAATAGGTGGCCGGGTACTTCCGAACCTGAGGTTTTAAAAAGAATAGTTAGTGTACTACAGAAAAATAAGATACAATTCATCAAAGGTGATCTTGTTTGTGCGGATGATGCATTTACTACAGAGACGGTGCCTCGTGGTTGGGTTTGGGAGGATATAGGCAATTATTACGGTGCCGGTGCATGGGGATTAAACTGGATGGAAAACCAATATGATGTAACATTCAGAATAGGTAAAAATATCAATGATGCAACTGAAATAATTACAACAAAGCCTTCCTCTATTAAAAAAGAATATACTTTTGCAAATTTTGTTAAAACCGGCGGTAAGGCCTCCGGCGATAATGGGTATCTTTTTTCTGCGCCATTCAATCAACATGTAATTGCAAGAGGTACTTTACCGATGACAGAAAATGGCTATACAATCTCAGGTTCAATGCCCAATCCTTCTGCTACTTTTTTATCAATGGTCAGTGATTATTTGGGTAAAAATGGGATAAAAATTTCAGGAGATCACTGGAGTAATTTAGAGCATTTGATGGATAACAAGACAATCCAAAATCCGAAGCTGATTATAGATTCCATTCTTTCACCCACACTGGATTCAATTAATTTTTGGTTTCTTAAAAAGAGTGTCAATTTATTTGGAGAGGCATTTGTAAAAGCGATTGCATTTGACAAGAAAGCAATTGGATTAACTGATACAGGTATCGCAATTATAAAAGAATTCTGGAGCAGACGTGGAATTGAAAAATCTGCAATAAAAATACTGGATGGAAGTGGTTTGTCGCCAGCGAATAAAGTTACCCCGTATTCGCTGGTAACTGTGATGCAATATGCAAAAGAACGTCCATGGTTTGCGTCGTTTTATAAAGCATTACCGGAAGCGAATGGCATCAAAATGAAGGATGGATATATCAGCGGCGTAAGAAGCTATACAGGTTACATAAAAAGTAAATCCGGTGTTGAATACACCTTTGCTTTTATTGTAAATAATTTTGACGGAAGCCCTGGCGCAGTGAGAGAAAAAATGTGGAGCCTGCTGGATATTTTAAAGTAACTTACTCGAAAACTATTACAATGAAAGAACAGAATTTCAAGAATCACGCTAAATTAGTTCCACTGTTTCATGGGCTAACAGCAGCTTTGCTTATGATAGGTTTTATTGGTGCAATTGTAAATTGCTTTCGGGCATATCACAACGGCGGTGGAAGAATTACTGCAGCGCTGTTCTTATTGCTGTTTGTAGTTGGTGTTTTATTCTTTTGGTTTATCAGGGCGTTTGCTTTGGGTGCACAGGACAGGGCCATTCGGGCAGAAGAAAACTTACGCTATTTTTCCATCACGGGAAAACTGTTTGATAGCAGGTTGACGATGGTACAAATAATCGCTTTACGGTTTGCACACAACGATGAGTTCATTGCGTTGGTAGATAGTGCTGTAAAGGAAAATTTAAAACCCATTGAAATAAAACAAGCGATTCAACATTGGAAGGCAGATGTTAACAGAATATAGCCGGCTGTTATTTAAAAGTAGTGCTCCAATTTCGCCTTTAGTTCCGCCGGCATTTCACATCTTTTCATTCCTTTAGCCTCCATAAAATAAAGGGTTACATCGCCGGTATTTAACAAGTCTCCTTGTTCATTATATATCTCTGAATGGAAGACAATTTTGTGGTGTATGGGTAATTCTTTTAGGGTCGTTTTTACGGTAATCAGATCATCATATTTTGCCGGCCTTAAGAACCGGCTGTGAATGTCAACTACCGGCATGATGATACCCATAGCTTCAATATCTTTATAGGTGTAACCAATTTGCCGGATAGCCTCACCTCTGCCAATTTCATAAAACTGTGCATAATGTCCATGATAAACCACACCCATCTGATCAGTTAGAGCGTAATGAATTCTAATTTGAGTTTCGGTGGTATACATTCTTTATAGATAAATTATAAGAGAATTAATTGAGCGTATCTTCCGTTTTGAACACTATTTAATTAAAGAAAGATTTATAGTTTGGAAACGAATTAATTGGCAGTAGAAATTCATTCTTTCGGATTTAGAAGATTTAAAATTAAACTTAAAAAAGGGTCATAATGCAATCTATGCCTAGGTTCAAGAAGGCTTCAATAAACAGTAAACGAATAGCGGTTATTTACCGGTCATACCATCCACACTTACCTTTCCAGGACCAAGCAGCAGTAACACCGCAAAGCATACTAAATACAAAGAAGCCACTTCCCCTTTGCCAAATACTTCGGCATTGTTGACTTTAAATAATGCTACCGACATTACAATGATTAATGGGATGGTTGCAAGTCTTGTAAACAATCCCAGAATTATAAAAAGCGAACAAAAAAATTCAGCAAATATTGCAAGGCTAAGCGAGAAAGTGCTGCCTATTCCCAGGAAATTCATAAAGCTATTATGCCTGCTACCAAAATGAACCAGCTTGTCGTAACCATGGTTCATCATTAAAACACCGGCACCCAATCTTAACAACAATATTGCCGCATTAAATGCACCAGCAGAATACTTCGTCGACAACAATTTTTTCATTTCTCTTCTTACTTTTTATTATAAATTTTTTGATGCTGTCAGCATAAATTTCTTTATCATTTCATTAACAGCGATGCAAATGTACATTCGTTTTTTTTGCATCAGTTATCCACTTATTAACATACGGTTTGGAACGGTGTTTGCACAAGTGGCAATATAACTAATTTTGCAGCATCAATAACAGGAACATTATAACCCACACGATGAGACAACAATTTTCATTTTTACTACTCGGAATTATATTTTCAATAAAGGCTTTCTCTCAGCCAACGCATGTATTTACTGATCAGGAAAAAAAGTTTAAGGAGGCGAAAGAGTTATTTATAAAGCAACAATATGCGCTTGCCTATCCTTTGCTGCAGGAAGTAAAACAACAAACTCCTGACAATCAAAAAACCAATAATACCTATTTGTTTGACGATGTAAATTACTATTACATCGTTAGCCGGTTGAAGTTACAGTTACCCATAGCCGAAAACGAGGCTACCCAATATATTACCTGGGTAAATAATGAACCCCGCATACAATTGATGAGTTATCACCTTGGTAAATTTTATTTTTTAAAGGATGATTTTACAAAAGCCATTGAAAACTATGAAAGGGCTGGGCTTGATAATTTGAGTAACGAAGAAATCGCTGATGCTAAATTTGAAATGGGCTATTGCTATTTTAATCTCAAACGTTTCGATGACGCAAGGCCACTGTTCAACGAAATTCATCAATTGCCTGAAAATAAATATTATATTCCTGCCAATTATTATCACGGCTTTATCAGTTACTACGATCGTAAATACAACGATGCCCTAACTTCATTCAAATTGGTTGAAAGTAAAGATGAGTACAAGGGAATCGTTCCGTACTACATCGCAGAAATTTTCTATTTCCAGAATAAAAAAGATGAATCTCTCCGATATGGTGAAAGTATTTTAAGCAGGGGTAGTTTATATTACGAGAAGGAGATGAAACAGTTGATGGGACAGATTTATTTTGAAAAAAAGAATTTTACGAAAGCCTTGCCTTTGTTGGAATATTATATAAAAAACAGTTCCAAAGTAAGTAAGGAAAATTTATATGAAGTAAGCTATTGTTATTATGAAGCCAAACAATGGAGCAAGGCCATTGAAGGACTTAAACAGTTAAGTAATGAAAGCGATTCATTGGGTCAGAACAGTATGTACCTGTTGGGCGACTGTTATCTAAAAACAAATCAAAAGGCAAATGCCCGAAATGCATTTCAGTTTTGTGCATACAATAGCAGTAATAAGAGGCAACAGGAAATTTCACTTTTCAACTATGCCAAGCTTTCTTATGAATTGGGTTACCAGGATGTTGCGCTGAATGAAATGCGTAATTTTATCAATGATTATCCATCGTCAGTCTATAACACGGAGGCAAAAGAAATTATAGTTAATCTGCTCGCCAATACCAATAATTTCAATGATGCCCTAACCCTCTACGAATCTTTCCAACGGCCGACAGCCAATATGCAAAAGGTATATCCAAGAATTTTATATGGTAGGGGAGTAGAATTTGTAAATGATCAGCAGATAGCAAGGGCGGATGAATTATTTACAAAAATTTTAAAATTACCAGCATCGTCGGTTACACCGTATGCAAACTTTTGGAAAGGTGAAATTGCATATCGCTACCAGCAATATGATGAAACCATACGCTACATGAGTTTATATCTTCAAAGCGGTACTACAGCGCAGGGGGAAGCAAATCCTGCAACCGCTAAATACGATGTTGGCTACAGCTGGATGAAGAAAGAAAACTATAAACAGGCATTAGGTTATTTCGAATCGGTTGCAAAATCAACAACTACAGCCGGTACGTTGGAACAGGATGCTTTTGTTCGTGCAGCGGATTGTTATTTCATGGCCAGAGATTTTTCTAAAGCCAACACCATGTATGAAATAGTTATTGCCAATGCATTACCACAAAGTGATTATGCATTGTTTCAAAAAGCATTGATTGCCGGCATTAAAAGTTCTGCCAGCAAAATCACTATCCTCAATAGTATCAGCCGGATTTATTCAAAAAGTAGTTTAGTGCCGGATGCCAATATGGAAATAGCAACTACCTATATGGCCGATGAAAAATTCCGTGATGCCATACCTTATCTTACAAATGTGTTGAATGCAGCAAATGGCGGGGGACTAAAACCTGCAGCTTATTTAAACCTTGGATTGAGTTATTATAATCTAAATAATAATAGCCAGGCACTGGCCAATTACCAGCAGCTCATTCAGCAATATCCGCAATCGGCAGAAGCAGATGATGCATTGGAAACAATTAAGAATATTTATGTGGAGGATGGCAAGCCAAATGAATACGTAGATTTTATGCGGAAAAACGGAAAAAATATTTCCGTAACGGAGGCGGATTCACTTACCTATTCCTCTGCAGCCATTAAATACAATGCCAACGATTGCAATGCAGCCATTAGCGGATTCAATAACTATCTGAATAAATTCCCGGACGGATCTTATGCATTGGAGGCCAATTATTTGAAAAGTGAATGCTTTTTTAAAGTAAAGGATTGGCCCAGTGCCATGACTGGGTACGATTACGTAAATGCTAAAGGATACAGTAAGTATTTTGAAAGTGCCACATTATCTGCTGCCCGCATTCAATATTTTGAACTAAAGAATTATGTAAATGCAAAAAAATATTTTGCATCCCTCCAAGCCGGTGCGGTGAACCAGGATAACCAGCTGGAAGCGTTGCGTGGATTGGTCCGTTGTAATTATCAATTAAAAGATTATGCCGGGGCAAATGAAGCTGCCAAAGAATTATTGACCCGAAAAGGGATTAGCACAGATGATAAATCTGTTGCATTTTTAGTGCTGGGTAAATCTCAACAGGCGAACAATGATTGCAACGGTGCAATCGCTTCTTTTAAATCCTGCGCAGCCATCAACAAATCTGCCTGGGGTGCAGAGGCCAGGTATGAAATAGCACATTGCCAGTTCATCACCGGTAATTATGCTGCCGCCGAAAAGGCAGCACTGTCTACAATAAAAGAAACAGGTAGTTACGATTTTTGGGTTACCAGTTCCTATATTTTAATTGGTGATATTTTTATGCAGCAAAAGGATTATTTCAATGCGAAAGCTACGTTCCAGAGTGTTGCACAAAATTCTACGATTGTAACGTTGAAGAACGAAGCCCAACAGAAGTTAGATCAGGCAATTGCCGAGGAAAAAATAAGTTCAAAAGTTAACTAACCCTTTTTGTCTTGTATCAATTATAGTTAATGGAATCAAAGCAAATTCAAAATTTAATGCAACATATGAATACCAAAATAATCGTTCTATTCTTTTTTTTACTAACCATCAACGGTACTGTTTCTGCCCAGCGGGATACTACAAAAAAACAATCCATAGACATTACTTCCAGTTACAAACCCGTTTTAAGAAATGCAGTAAAGATCAATTTTTCTGCTACTAATCTACCAGCAGACACTTCTAAAACAGTTAATCAGTACTCTATACCTGCGCAAAATTTATTCTATACCTACCAGCCTGTTTCCCTAAAGCCATTGGCCTTAACAATGGACACAGCTTTAGAGTTAGGCGTTCGGAATTTTATCAAGGTAGGATTTGGAAATTTGTCTACACCCTATGCCAGTGCAGGGTTTAGTTTTGGTGATGGCAAAAAAAGTCTTGTAAATTTATATGCAGATTATATTTCCTCCAAGGGGAAAATAGTTAATCAAACCTTCTCACAATTGAATATTAAGGGAAGTGGTAGTTATTTTACAGATAAAAATGAATTGTACGGCACGGTAGGAATTAGTCAGCAAGATTATAGTTTGTATGGATATGATCATTTACTGCACAACTACAGTAAATCAGATGTATTGCAGCGATTTCAGGATGTAACTATTAAAGGAGGTATTCGCAATAAAGCGGAGACTGAAACGGGTATCAATTATAATCCAACAGTCCAAATCAACGTTTTTAGCAACCAAAGTAAATTAACTGAAAGTTCTTTGATGCTGGAGGCACCGGTGGAGAAAACATTTGGTGAGGTGTTTTCCATTAAGGTTTCAGCAAAAGCAGATATCACGTCCTACACTTCTAAAAATTTAACGGCAAATGTAAAATTCAATAACAATATTTTTCAACTTGCTCCTGAACTGATTTACTCAAAAGAGAATATTACCATTCATGGGGGTGTTAGTCCAACCTGGGACAATGGTAAACTAAGTGTACTGCCAAATATTTATGGAGTAGCTCAATTAAAGGATAAACCCTTTTTAGTAGAGGCAGGATTGATTGGCCGGATTATTAAAAATAGTTACCGTAATTTATCTTTTATCAATCCTTACCTGGCGACCCTTACCTCACAAAAAAATACGAAAGAGACAGAATTATACGGCGGTATCAAGACTTCTGTTGGAAAGCATTTTAATTTTAGTGCAAAGGCAGGATTAATCAGTTATAATAATTTGCCCTTTTATATTAACGACACGGCCCGTGATAATAAGTCTTTTATAGTTAGCAATGAAAGTAAATTGACAGACCTGCGCATTCATGCAGACATGAGTTTTGTAAGCCAGGATAAATTTACGGTAACGGGCGGACTTACATTCAATGGATACACCGGGATGAAAGACAATGATAAAGCATGGGGAACCATTCCACTGGAAGTGTCCGCTTCACTTCGTTGGTGGGCATTTAAACAATTGATGGTTAAGAGTGATTTCAGGGCATTTACCGGAGGACCATACTTATTGAAAAATAATGTAAATGCTACGTTAAGCGGGGCTGCAGATTTAAGTGCAGGGTTGGAATTTGCCATCAATAAAAATTTCAGTGCGTGGCTGGATGTAAATAATATCTTCAATAACAAATATGAACGGTGGCACAATTACCAGGTGTTTGGATTGAACGTATTGGGCGGGGTTATCTACAAGTTTTAGAAAACCCTTTTAAGGGGATTGGATTCATGAATTATCAAGGCCCATGAACTATTTTTTTTAGCTGTTCTGATTTTTGCAGCTTAGCCCTATCTTTGAAAGCTGAATAATTTTTATGTATCAAATCATAGCTCCAACACTTTTCCAAAATAAAATTTGCCGGTTACCTGGTGTTGGTACATTGATAATGGTTTCACATTCTGCTGAAACAGATTTTGTAAACGGCCGTATAAAAGCTCCTTTTGAAACGATTGATTTTATTGCAGCCGAAACGGATGAAAATCTGTTCAATGAGTTTTCGGCTATGAGCGAATTAGTAATAAAGGAATTGAATGAAAATGGCAGCGTGTTATTACCGGGGATTGGAACTTTTACCAAAATAAATAGTGCAGTCATTCAATTTATAGCTGTATCAGTTGAATCGGTTTTCAATCAGTCAATTGAAGTAGAAAGAGTAATCAGGCAAGATGCATCACATCCGATGTTAGTAGGCGATCAGCAAACAACTAACGTAAAAATGTCTGGTTTTTTTAATGAGCAACCTACTAAAAGTAACCGATGGTGGATATGGGCAATTTTATTAGCAATAATTGGAATTGGAACGTTGATAGTATATTTTTATTTGGGCGGTAAAATGTCTCTTGGCAATTCAAACTTTTATTGATAGCTCAATCTGATACCTACCCGTACATTTTCCAAAAATTTAATTCAACGTCAATTCAAACATTTTTGGCCAGTGTTTCCCGGTGATGTATAATTTTTTAGAAGCGCTGTCCCATGCGATACCATTTAAAACTTCATTGTCGTCCGGGCTGAATCCTTTTGAATACTGTTTGATCAGTCCAGGTAAATTCATCCTCCCTTTAACATGTCCGTTTGTAGGATCAATCTTTAGAATAAAATCAGTGCCATAAACATTGGCGTAAATAAAACCATCAATTAGTTCCAGTTCATTTATTTGACCTACCGGACCAATATTATCGGAAACCTGCCTTGTACTTTTTACCTTAAAGTCATCCGGATTTATAAAGTAAAGATTGGCTGAACCATCGCTGATGATCAGCTCTGAATCATTATGGGTAATGCCCCAACCTTCATAGGGCCATGTAAAAGTTTTAATTGGCTTCTCAATATTTTTTATGTCATAAACATTTACCAGGTGATTTTTCCATGTAAGCTGGTAAATTTTATCCTTGAAAATTGTAATGCCCTCACCAAAAAATTCGGTAGTTCCCATAAGGTTTTTCTTTTGAACCTTACCGGTTTTAATATCGGTAACCCGGATAGATGAGTTTACATAATCTCCCGTACTTTCAAATAGTTTGTTGGTATATATTTCAAGTCCCTGCGTGTAAGCGCTTGTGTCGTGCGGATAAATACCTGTTATATTGAAACCAATATTTTCCGGAGCAGCAATGCCAGTAAGCGGTTGGATAGAGTCAGGCGCTGTATCAGGGTTTGAATTATTACATGCTAATAAAAACAGGACTACCATGACCAATAAATATGATTTCATTTCTTTCAATTCTTTTAGGGGCCAAAAGTACTAAAGCCTGAAGGGTAACAATTCTTTTTTTAGTTAAAGAAAAAATTATTTTGGTCTCTTGGTGTTTTAATTTACATTTGTTCCACTTCTGAAATAACTATCACTTTTATTTGTCCGTTCCGGACAATCTTATCTATTTCAGATTTACTCTTTTTATCGTTTATTTAGTCCAAAAAATTCCAATACCTCTGTATTTATCATCCAATTGAGCAAAGTAAATATTTAATGTATTACTTAGTCTTCGATATTTTCCAATTTTCCTACTGCTGTAAATGTTTCTAAATGAAGCATTTTAAAAGTCCACACTTATTGATTGAATCATAGTGAAGGAACCAGCCTTCTGAAATTTCAATAAAACTTTTAAATCAGGAAAGCCATTTTATTAATACAATTTCCCTCAATCCAACTTCCAACGGTTAAAGCCACAAATTTTCAATCCAATTTCTACTCAAACCTGCACTATTTCTATTGAATTTTCTGATAGATGATTAGCAAAACAAATTCTACAGAATGCGAGAGATTCCAAAATACGGAATTTTCATGCCTCTTAAAATTATATAAATGATTGCCAATCAATTAATTAGTCGTTTGGCACCATTTAGGCAATCATCTATTAAGGAACAGAAGTTAGAACAAGCGGTGCATGAAAGGTTCCAAAAAAGAAACAAGAAAAATTACCCCAAGCTTATCAACCGTTTTTATGAAATCATTATTACTTTTCTCATTTGTGTTTTTGGCAGGCTTTTTAAATACCACCAATGCCCAACGCATTTGTGGTTCATCTGAATATAAGGCAGCATTATTAAAGGCCGATCCATCATTGAATGAAGTTTTCCAGAATGTTGAAAAGCAAATTGCTTCGGTGAATAGTAGAAACGGAAGTGTGGCGAGTCGTGATACCACTGTGAATGAAACCATTACTATACCAGTTGTAATTCATTTGTTATATAAAAGTGCGGCAGAGAACATTAGCGATGCACAAATCAAATCGCAGATTGATGCTTTAAACAATGATTTCAATTTACTAAATATTGACCGGGCAAATACGCCGGATGCTTTTAAAGTATTTTCTGGAAACGCAAGAATAAAGTTTTGTCTTGCTCAGGTAGATCCGAATGGAAAAAGAACATCCGGCATTGATAGAAAATATACTAATACGGAACTGTTTACAACTGATGATGGAATGAAAATGGTTGATAAAGGTGGAGTGGCATCATGGGATAGTAAGCATTATTTAAACATATGGGTTTGTAAATTAACCAGTAGAAGTTTAGGCTATGCTACACCTCCAGGTGCAGCTGCCGACAAAGACGGGGTGGTAATCGCTTACGATGTTTTTGGAACAGTTGGTAAATTGAGAGCTCCGTTCAATAAGGGTCGCACTGCAACGCACGAAGTAGGGCATTGGTTAGGTTTAATACATATATGGGGTGACGGTCCCTGTGGTAGCGACCAGGTAGATGATACACCCGCACAACAATCTTATAATTTCGGATGTCAGTCGTTTCCAAAAATGAGCGCTTGTTCTCCAAATAAGAATGGCGACATGTTTATGAATTTTATGGATTTTTCGGATGATGCGTGTATGAATATGTTTACAACCGGTCAGGTAAACAGGATGCGTTCTATTTTCGCTAAAAATGGTGTTCGCAATGCGTTTCTTGCATCGTTTGCTTGTGACAGCACTTTAGTGCAGAACGCTCCTTTGCCACAAGTGGAGGTTGATGAGAAGCCATTTACAATTGTAGAGTCCATGTTATCTACAAAGGTTTACCCAAGTCCTGTTCAAACTGTGACTACGATTGATTGTAAGGTAGCCAGCGCCACATCTGTTAAGACATTGGTTATATTCAATAGCTTAGGAGTAAAAGTTTTTACTACCCGCCTGTGTCAGCAAAAAACAACCTTAAACCTTTCTAATCTGGTTGCAGGAATTTATTTCATACATATAGGCGATGTTAGTGATAAATTTATAACAAGGATTATCAAACAATAAGATTGGAACAGATAATCGACGCCTGGTAGTTGTTGCTACCTAATGCCGGATGGTAATAAAAATGTACCCGATGGTAATTTGTTAAAATTTTAAGGTGAAAGAAATTAAAACACATAGAATAGGACCGATGGTCCTATTTTTGTTTTAAACACAAGAAAACCAATGAAAAAACTTTTATTCCTCCTAATCGCTGCCTCAGTTTTTGCTACTCCTTCAAATGCCCAGGGCTTTGGAAAACTATTAAAAAAAGTTGCCGGAAAAGATTCAGCCGCTGCTGAAAAATTATTAAAATCAACCTCGGGAACCGGCGGTAAATTAAGTAATGACGATATTATAAGTGGCTTGAAAGAAGCCTTACGAGTGGGCACTGACAGCAGTACTAAAAGGCTCAGTTCAATGAACGGATTTTTTGGGGACGCCGCTATAAAGATCCTGATGCCTGCTGAAGCCCAGAAGGTAGAAAAAACTCTTCGTGGTGTTGGGATGGGCAAATTGGTAGACAAGGCAATATTGTCAATGAACCGTGCCGCAGAGGATGCAGCAAGTGGGGTGGGAAATATCTTTTGGAATTCCATCAAGCAAATGAGCATTACTGATGGTTTGCAAATATTAAGAGGTGGTGATTTTGCTGCAACCGACTATTTAAAGAAAATGACGACGTCTGAACTGACCGCTAAATTTAAACCGGTTATTGAAAGCTCACTCGTTAAAACAGACGCAACCAAATACTGGAATGATGTTTTCTCCAATTACAATAAGTTTTCTTCAGACAAAGTAAATACTGACCTTACTGGTTATGTTACTGAAAAAGCGTTGTCTGGTTTATTTCTAAATATTAGTTTAGAAGAACAGAAGATTCGTAAAGATCCTGCAGCACAGGTTACCGGAATTTTACAAAAAGTATTTGGTGGAAAGTAGCAATTGATCTTAGTTAATCGCCTTTTAAAAAACCGGATTTAACATCCGGTTTTTTTATACGCTTTTGTATGCATCACCCAAGGCATCAATGATATCTCCGGCAATCATCGCTTCCTGTCCCCATTTTGTTGCCGCAATATCTCCTGCCTTTCCATGAAGATATACGCCAAATCTACAAGCGTCCTTTTGTGAATAGCCCTGTGCCAGCAAGCCGGTAAGTATTCCTGTTAATACATCACCGCTTCCTGCCGTTGCCATGCCGGCATTGCCTGTTGTATTAAAAAAAGCCATGCCATCAGGGGATGCAATTAACGTATGATGTCCTTTCAAAACGATGAAGCAATTCAATGTCACTGCTTTTTGCAATGCAAGATTCATTCTCTCAAAGTCGTCGCTTGTTTTACCAAATAGCTTTTCAAACTCACCCGTGTGTGGTGTTATTACAGCCGGTGTTAGATTCCGATGGGATAACATTTCGATATCGGTTGCAAGTAATTGCAGGGCAGATGCATCCATTACAAATGGTTCCGGATATCCGGTTATGATTTTGCTTAGCAGTACCTTGTTGAACTCATTTAATGCCAGGCCAGGACCAATACCAATGGCCGACTTTTTTAAAGATAGCTTTTCAAAATCTGTTTCGGTACTGCTTATAGCTTCGGGCAAAGCCACTTGAATTATAGCTTGTGTGCCTTCTTCTGTAAATAGGGTTACCAATCCTGCTCCAGTTCTTAAACAAGCTTTTGCACAGAGGATGGAAGCACCCATCATATTCTTACTACCAGCATATAGCAATGCATGCCCAAAATTGTATTTATGTGAAAACTGCGTTCTTGGTTTGTAAATACGCTTTACATCATTCTGATCCGTACAATTAAAAGTAGTAGGCGTTTGCTCATAAAAATCCGGATGAAGCCCAATGTCCAATATTTGTATCCTCCCGGTAAACGGACTATTTTCGGCCAATAGAAATGCAAGTTTATGGAGCTGAAAACTTAAAGTATATTTTGCTTTAATCACACAGTTGCCAATCGAACTCGAATCAGCATATAACCCCGAGGGTATATCAATGCTGACAATTGTATTTTCCTGGTTGTTAATATGGTTTACCAGATCTTTAACGCCACCAGTTAACGGTCTGCTTAAACCAGTTCCATGTAAAGCATCAATAATAATCGCCTTTGGTGGTATTTCCGGCAATGCAGTTATATTAATAAATGTTGGTTGGGGAATCAGTGGAGCTAACCGTTCCAGATTTGCACTAAAATCTTCGCTTCTTTTTTCACCTTCCAAAATATAAACGACTACCGTTTTGTTTGCCTGCAGAAGCATTCTTGCAAAGGCCAATCCATCGCCGCCATTATTGCCTGTACCACAAAAAATAACGTACGTTTCCGGTGAAATAAAATGTCCGGTAATCCATTTGAAACAAGCTGTGGCAGCCCTTTCCATGAGGTCTATAGAAGTGATCGGTTCATTGGCTATTGTAAATGCATCCCATTCCCGAACCTGTTTGGCTGAAAAAATTTTCATATGCTCAATTTACGAATAAGTTCTGCTTTTGGGGGGTACGAATGTTTTATCCAGCTCTATTTCAATCGTTCATTATCAAAAATTAAAATGTAAATCTCGCCGAAAAGCCTACTCCGCTGGCTTCGAATCCAACTGTCTCGATGATATTCAATTCCGGCTTCCAATCTATTGAAATATTAAGCGGGATATCTGGAAATTTATAGTCAACTCCAACAATACCGGCCGCACCTATAAAAGCAGTTTTAGTTCTATAGGCTGCATAAGCGCCTACACCGGCAAACCATTGCAAATGTTCTACAGCTGCAACCGGCTGGTGCCACTCATACAATCCGCAAACACCCAATCCGTCGCCAAAACCTACTAATGCTTCCAATGCATGTTTTTCATTGATGAAATGTTTCACCGTAAAACCTGGTGCTATGGCCGCAGAGTTAGGACCAAGCCTGATTCCAACGGCTGTTTTATAGTCCTGTGCTTTTAAAGAGATAGAGAATGTAGTGAGGAGGCTTATTAAAAAAAAGATATTTTTCATGCTGCTTAATTTTGACTTTTGTAGGTAGAACAGAAATCTAAAATAATGCCAACCCATGCTGTCAATTGACGGTATGTGTAAAAGAATCGCTATTTGCTGTTAAGTAATTTGTAAAACAGGTCAACGGAAATTTGGTGGTAGGATTGATTACTGACGCGGTGTTGATAATGTTTATGTTTAGTATAGCGCTGGTATTGATGAAATTATAGTCGGCGTCATTTTATCATTCATGCTGCTATGCAGGAATCAATTTTCGGCACCTACTCAAATAATTCAAGTTTGTTTTTCGGCCTCCGTTTATCAAGCCACTTGTAATTCTTAAGGTATTTCTGATCCTCCGGAATCTGGCGAATGGGAAACAATGTTCCATTCACGCTGTTGATGAATTTTACTTTATTGACTGCTCTTTCTAAAAAATAAATATCAATCACATCACCTTTGCTGCGGTTCATGCCAATATAGGCGCTATCGTCATCCT
>JBBQQP010000028.1:0-17683 GCA_038215675.1 Chitinophagales bacterium
CCTGCATATCGATGACAAGACTCTCTGCTTTCGATCACCAGGGTTTACAAATGGAGGTGGAGATCGAAAGCAGAGAGTCTTGTCATCGATATGCAGGTGTGAGTCTGCAAGGAGTAACCATTGCGGAAAGTCCGCTTTGGCTACAGCAAAAGTTAAAAAGTATTGGTCTCCGGCCAATCAATAATATCGTAGACATCACCAATTTTATTTTGCACGAAACCGGGCAACCCCTACATGCATTTGATGCAGATATGATAACCGGTAGAAGAATTATTGTAAAGAATTTGCCAGAAGGTACAGCTTTCGTAACGCTGGATGAAAAGGAAAGAAAATTATCCGCAGAAGATTTAATGATCTGCAATCACGAGACGCCTATGTGTATTGGTGGTGTTTATGGCGGGTTGCATAGCGGTGTAACAAAGAGCACCAAAAATATATTTTTAGAAAGCGCCTGGTTTAATCCGAAAATCATTCGTAAAACATCGCTGCGGCATGGATTGCGTACTGATGCGGCCACTCGTTTTGAAAAAGGTGTTGATATTAGTAATACCGTAAATGTTTTAAAAAGAGCCGCGGTGATGATTAAGGAAATTGCCGGTGGTGAAATTGCTTCAGATATTACAGATGTTTACCCAAGTCCAAAAGTAAAAAATGAAGTAGCACTTAAATTTCATTATTTAAAAAAGTTAAGTGGTAAAAATTATCACGGCGATACCATCAAGAATATATTAACCGGACTTGGGTTTGAAATTATTAAAGAAGGTATGGATGATATAAGAGTAGCCGTTCCTTTCAGTAAGCCGGATATTACCATTCCTGCAGATATCGTAGAAGAAATCATGCGGATTGATGGACTTGATAACGTGGAAATACCTGCTGCAATCAATATATCACCTGCCGTAGAAACCCTTTCCCACGCTGCAGCTTACAAAGAAAAGATAGCTTCCTGTCTTGCCGGAATTGGATTTAATGAAATATTTACCAATAGTATCACCAACGCAGCTTATTATAGCGAAGACGTATTGCAAACAACGGTAAAAATGATCAACAGTTTGAGCGCAGACTTGAATGTAATGCGTCCGGCTATGATGGAAACAGGGTTAGAAACCGTATCGTACAATTGCAACCGTAAAAACAGTGATTTGCAATTATTCGAGTTTGGCAAAACCTACCAAATATCCACTATTGGCGATTACATGGAGCAACAACATGTTAGCGTTTACATTACCGGAAAAAAGCACCTGGACGGCTGGAAGGAAAAGTCAACTAAGGCTGATTTTTATTATGCTAAAGGTATATTTGAAAAGATAATTGCCTTATTGGGTTTAAAGATCAGCGCATATACACAGGTGGAGAATCAGCAATTGGATAATTGTGTCAGGGCCATCATTCAAAATGAATTTGTTGCCAGCATAGGAAATGTAAATAAAAAAGTATTGGATCGGTTTGAGATAAAGCAACCGGTTTTTTATATAGATATAAACTGGGATAAGGTGCTTCAATTAAATGGAGCAATTAAAATTCAGTATAAGGAAATTCCAAAGTTTCCTGCAGCTATTAGAGATCTTGCAATAGTGGTAGATAAAAATCTGCACTATCAGGAACTAGAGAAACTAACTTATAGCTTGAAAGTGAATAAGCTGAAAACTGTTAACTTATTTGATGTTTTTGAAAGTGAAAAGTTAGGTGCCGGTAAAAAATCAATGGCGGTGAGTTTTACTTTTTTGGATGAAGAAAAAACATTGACTGACAAAGATATTGACGCCATGATTGCAAAAATCATTTCTGCATATGAAAAGGAGTTGAATGCTGAAATCAGAAAATAACTTTCCAATTTGAAAACGTTTTCAGGAATTGGGAGATTGAATCAAGGTTAAATGAAGTCTTATTTTGAATGATATTTTTAAAATAGAAAAAAGGTAAATTGGACTTTTTCTTACTTGTTAATAGCTACGTTGAATGAGTGTTTTAGTTGAAAATATAAAAAGGATCAATGGTAAGCTTCAGCAATTACTGAAGCAATACCAGCTATTACAAAAAGAAAATGAACAGCTAAAAGGGATTATTCAGGAATTGAAAACCAGTCGGGAAAATGATTCGCTGCTAATAAGCCAGTTGGAACAAAAGGTTGGGATTTTGAAATCTGCTGCCGGTAAGATGAATGAAGCGGATCGGAAAATATATGAGAAACAGATCAACCAATATATCCGTGAAATTGATAAATGTATTGGATTGCTAAGCGAATAAATTTATGAGTGAACTGATTCCCATCAATATTGTGATCGCCGATAGAACCTATCGTATTAAAACCCTTCCCCGTGACGAAGAAGTAATCCGGCGTACATTAAAAACCATCAACGAAAAGATCATTGAGTTTAAAACTCAGTTTTCCGGCAAGGATATGCAGGATTATATTGCCATGGTGATGATCTGGTATGCTACCCAAACAAGCGCAGACACTAACCCCGGTTTGGAAAGGGAAATGGTAGATGCCTTATTAAAAATTGAAGAGCAGATGGATAAAGCATTGTAAATTACGCTTATACCAACTCGTATCCGCTTATTTCTCTACAAAAAATCATTACCTTCGCCCACCCTCCATACACCCAATTAATTTTGCGTATGGAGTGATTGTATCAGATTGTGAACCGATTTAAAACAAAAAAAATCAATGGAACCAACCATACTTTCCTTCATCATAGGAGCGATAGCCCTGATTATTGGAATTTTACTGGGTAAATTTATTTTTGCCAAAAACACACAAAAGCAAATAGAAGACGCTGAACAACAAGCTCAAAAAATTATTGCAGACGGCCAGCTACAGGCGGAAAATCTTAAGAAAGAGAAATTACTGGAGGCCAAGGAAAAGTTTGTTCAGCTAAAGTCTGATCATGACCGGGAAGTGATGCAACGCACTCAAAAGGCGAACGATGTTGACAATAAAATCAAGCAAAAGGAGCAGTCCATTAATCAAAAAGAACAAAATCTTGACAAACAAATCAAGGAGAACGAATCTTTTAAAGAAACGCTCAATCGCCAGATTGAAGTTGTAAACCAGAAGCGAACGGAGCTTGAAAAGCATCAGGAAGAACATATACGCAAGCTGGAAAAAGTAGCCGGACTATCAGCTGAGGATGCAAAAGCCCAGTTAATAGAAGGTCTTAAACAGGAAGCCCAAACCAAGGCCCTGGTTTTACAACAGGAAATTATTGAAGAAGCAAAACTGAAAGCCAATAAGGAAGCTCGCAAAATTGTAATACAAACAATACAGCGCACAGCTGCTGAACAGGCAATCGAAAACTCAATCACGGTGTTTAACCTGGAAAGTGATGAAATTAAAGGTTCTATCATTGGACGGGAAGGTAGAAATATCAGGGCGATTGAAGCTGCTACCGGTGTTGATTTAATTGTGGATGATACACCTGAAGCAATTGTACTTTCATCATTTGATCCATTGCGTAGGGAAATAGCCCGTTTATCATTGCAGCGTTTGGTGGCTGATGGTCGTATTCACCCTGCACGTATTGAAGAGGTGGTGGAAAAAACAAAACGTCAGTTGGATGATCAGGTAATGGATATTGGTGAACGTACTGCCATGGAACTAGGTGTACATGGATTGCATAAAGAATTGATCAGAATGGTAGGCCGTATGCGTTTCCGTTCGTCTTATGGTCAAAATTTATTGATGCATAGTAGGGAAACGGCTAATCTTTGTTCTATAATGGCAGCAGAGTTGGGAATGAATCCAAAGTTGGCTAAACGTGCCGGATTGCTGCATGATATTGGAAAAGTACCCGACGAAGAAACTGAATTAAGCCATGCTCTACTTGGGGCAAAACTAGCAGAAAAATACGGTGAAAACCCGGCGGTAGTAAACGCCATTGGTGCCCACCATGATGAAATGGAAATGCAATATGTGATTTCACCGATCATTCAGGCTTGTGATGCAATCAGCGGTGCAAGACCGGGTGCAAGGCGTGAAATCATGCAACAGTATATCCAGCGCATTAAAGATCTGGAGAATTTGGCCCAGGCTTACCAGGGAGTTGAAAAAGCATACGCTATACAGGCAGGTCGTGAATTAAGGGTAATTGTTGAAGCAGATAAAGTAAGTGATTCTGATAGCGATCGGTTGAGTTTTGAAATAGCACAAAAGATACAAACAGAAATGACTTTCCCGGGGCAAATAAAAGTTACCGTAATCAGGGAAAAGAGAGCGGTTAACATTGCACGATAAATTTTTTTTAAAAAGCTGCCTCGTAAAATGGCAGCTTTTTTATTATACCTAACTGGTTTCTTTATTAAGAATTTTGGTGATAGTTTAGGCGTTTTTCTCGTAGTTTCTTTCAATATTTTACCGGGTTTGGATTTTTATTAGATCCTATATAGGGGTGATTTTAATAAAATGAAAAAATATCCATTTTACATTTTACAATTATCATTTAAACCCCTACCTTCGCAGTCCGAAAAAAAATAAGATTATGAACGCAGTAGATTTTGTACACGAGCAGTTAACAGCAATACCGGCACTTCCAAAGTTTAAAGCAGGTGATAATATCACTGTCAATTATAAAATTGTTGAGGGAACCAAAGAGCGTATCCAGAGTTTCAAAGGCGATGTTATTAAGCGCCAGGGAACAGGAGCAACGGCAACTTTTACGGTACGTAAAATGAGTGATGGTGTAGGTGTAGAACGTTTATTTCCTTTTTATTCTCCAAACATTGAGAGTATAATTTTGAATAAAGTGGGTAAAGTACGCCGTGCTAAATTATTTTACCTTAGGCAAAGAAGTGGCAAAAGTGCTCGTATACAGGAAAAGAGAATGGCTGTTGCACTTAAAAAGTAAGCAATCAAATAAAATATTTTTAAAGCGAAATTCAATAGATTTCGCTTTTTTGCGTTTAGGTGCGACAATTTATATTGGATGTGAATGATTATTGAAAGTAAATAATATTTAATAAGAAATAAAAGACCGTCAATAATTACCTCACTTAACTTTTAACCACTAAACTAACCCCGATGAAGAAATTAATCCTTTCCGCAGCTATTATTTTAGCTGTAACTCTTTTCATCTCGTGCTCCAGAGGTATTACTATGAATGATGCCGCAAATGGAAAAGCTAAATGCGGTCGCCATCTCAAATGATAATTTATACTACGATTATTTAACCGGCACTTACATTAACATGTAAACAACAGAAGTTTTGGTGAAAAGGGGCTAAGTAGTCAATATTTGATTTACCTTTGATTTTCAATTTTTATAATTATGATAGTTTCAAACATGTTAGCATCCGTATTATTATTTGGAATGCCAGGTGGTTCCGAATGGATATTTATTATCCTTGCAATTGTTTTATTGTTTGGCGGTAAAAAAATTCCCGAATTAATGAAGGGTATCGGTAAAGGCATGCGTGAATTTAAAGATGCGAAAGAAAATGTGAAAAGTGAAATTGAAGACGGCATGAAGGAAAAGGACAAAGATCAGGAATTAAGGGAATTAAGACAGCAATTGAACCAGGTAAAGCAGGCTCAGGAATTGCCTAAATAATTTTTTACAACCAATCAATTAAGGCTGAAGTGGATGATAGGATTTTATCATTTACTTCAGCCAATTTTATAAATACCAGCCTCTAAAAATTGAATTTGTTTATAAATATACAGACATACCAGAAGCAGTTGTTAACCGGAGCTACAGACTGTGTGACTACAGTCAGTAATTTTCTGAAACAGATAGATCACTACAAGCATTTGAATGCTTTCACAGAAGTATTTGCTGAAGAAGCGTTAGAAAGAGCTGCATTTTTGGATGCAAACAAAAAAGCTGGGAATAATATAGGCAGATTGCATGGCGTAGTGGTAGGCATTAAAGATGTTTTATGCTATAAAGATCATAAAGTAACCGCAGCTTCAAAAATATTGGAGGGCTTTTTTTCGGTTTACAATGCAACCGCAGTTCAGCGTTTGCTGGATGAAGGTGCGATTATAATTGGTGTTTGTAATTGTGATGAATTTGCAATGGGAAGCACGAATGAAAATTCATTCTATGGTAATGTTTTGAATGCCCGGGATGAAACAAAGGTACCTGGCGGATCATCTGGCGGAAGTGCGGTTGCGGTTCAAGCTGGCATGTGTATGGTGAGCCTTGGGAGCGACACCGGTGGATCAGTGCGACAACCGGCAGACTTCTGCGGCATTGTTGGAATGAAACCTACCTATGGGCGTATATCGAGGTATGGTCTAATTGCCTATGCATCTTCATTTGACCAGATAGGAATTTTTAGCAAAAACATAGAGGACGTAGCGCTAATTCTTGATGTTATTTCAGGACCTGATGAATTTGATAGTACTGTTTCACCCGTTGATTTAAAAGTGATAGAACTAGCAGTCTTACCGAACGGTCAGACCGGATTTCCCGTTGATAAAAACAAAAAGTATAAGATTGCTTTTTTTAAGGAAGCGTTGTTTCATCCATCTCTGGACGCAGAAATAAAGGAAAATATTTTATTACTTATTGATAAATTAAATGCCGCAGGCCATTTGGTGGAAGCCGTTGATTTTGATTTGCTGGAGTATATCGTACCAGCCTATTATGTTTTAACAACAGCAGAAGCAAGTAGTAACCTAAGCAGGTTTGACGGCGTGCGTTATGGGCATAGAACAAGTGAGCCGGTTGCAGACCTGGCCACATTTTATAAACGCAACCGAAGTGAGGGCTTTGGCAAAGAAGTAAAGCGCAGAATTTTATTGGGCACCTTTGTTTTAAGTTCCGGATATTACGATGCTTACTTTAGCAAGGCACAGCAGGTAAGGCGAATGTTGGTAGATAAAACAACCAGTATATTTAAAGAATATGATGCGATAGTTTTGCCAACGGCGCCAACTACTGCAGTTTCAATAGGAGAAAACCTGGATGACCCGATTGCTGTTTACCTGGCTGATATTTATACTGTTTTTGCCAACCTAACCGGGCTTCCGGGCATATCCATTCCTTTGTTTAAACACAGCAATGGTATGCCATTTGGTCTGCAGGTGCTAGCAAATAAAATGGACGAGTCAACTTTATTACAACTTTCAAATCTCCTAATGCAGCAATACCAGGCGGTATAGCAAATAAGTAAAATGAAAATTTTTTTAATCATATCATTTTTATATTTACAATTGCTTGAAGTGTCGGCTGGCGAAGCCATTCCTTGTGTAAGTAAGAGCTTACAATTACAAAATATACAAGATACTATTTCTGATAAGGATAGTGCCACAGAAAATCAACTAATAGACGAGGTAGTAAAGTCACGGACAATTCCAAAAAAGGAAAAGGTTCAATATTTTAACCAGGTTACAAGATATGGATTTAAGAACCTTTTTAGCAATTACAGCTATAACTCAACCCTGCCCTACAATACCCAGATAAATCCAAACGCTGAAATTTTTGTACAGGATTATATCAAAGTTCATGGTCGTTATTTGAAAAATATGAAGGGGTGGGGACAACCGTATTTCAACTTAATTGAAAGCGTATTGCAGCAGTACGGGTTACCGCCGGAATTGAAATACATAGCTGTAATTGAATCTAACCTGAGTACCGGCGCTACCAGTGTAGTCGGCGCTGGTGGCCCATGGCAGTTTATGCCTTATACTGCAAGAGACTACGGCCTGGTTGTAAATGGCTACCAGGATGACCGCAGAGATTACTATAAAAGTACACACGCTGCGGCGCGGTATCTACTGTCGCTATACCGGCAAATGCACGACTGGCTGCTGGTAATGGCAGCTTACAATGGAGGACCGGGAAGAGTATACAGCGCTATGAAAAAAAGTGGTAGTAAAGATTTCTGGGATCTTCAATATTATCTTCCCGCGGAATCACGAACCTATGTAAAGCGCTTTATTGCTACGCATTATATCATGGAAGGATCAGGAGGTGTTACTACTGCCGGAGGTTCCACAACCGAACTAGCTGACTTGTCTTCAATTGATATAAACAGGACAAACTATTCTGGTAATACCGGGAAGCAAAATCCATACAATATTAAATCTGCATTATCAGCCGAACAGTTAGTAGATGTTGAAATGCTCTCTATTTCAGGTAAATACAACTCACTAATTATTGCTAAAAACCTGACCATGGATATTGCCCTCTTCAATCATTACAACCCAAATTTTGATGCCACGATGTCGTCTACAGGTAGCTATGATCTGCGCTTGCCTCCAGATAAAATGCAATTATTTGTCGTAAACAAATATCCAATACTGAATGAATCAATACAGGTATTGTTGAACGGCACGGTTGTACCGGCCAATAAAATGGTTTATCCCAAAACAAGCCCAAAGAAAAAGTCCTGATCATTTCAGCATCCCAATACCTTTTTCATGCTGGAAGCTTTCAGCAAACATTCATTGTATTCTTCTTCGGCATCACTATAAAACGTAATGGCACTACCTGCCTGGAATGAGACATACTTTTCTTTCGCATTGTACAAAATACTCCTGATCACAACGTTGAAGTCTGCATTTCCTTCAGGGGTTACATATCCAATTGCGCCCGAAAACAAGCCCCGCTTTGTTTGCTCACAATTTTCAATTATTTCCATTACTCTTTTTTTAGGAGCACCTGTCATACTTCCCATGGGGAAAGTATTTTTTACCACATCGATCCAATCGGTGGTGGCATCCAGTTCGCCGGTAATCGTACTAATCATTTGGTGAACCTGCGGGAAACTATAAATACCAAACAATTCTTTTACCTCAACCGATCCCTGTTTACAAATCCTGCTCAGGTCATTCCTTACGAGGTCTACTACCATCACATTTTCACTTTTTTCCTTTTCACTGCTAATGAGGTGGTGCCTGCTTTGTTCGTCCAGTTTTGAGCTTTCTAAGTTTCGTTTTGAAGTTCCTTTTATGGGTTGTGAAAAGACAGTGCTTCCCGTTTTCTTAAAATATCTTTCAGGGCTGGCGCACATACAGTAGTGATCGTCCAGTTTATAAAAGGCTGCAAAAGGATTGGGAGAAATCGAGATCAGCGAGTTATAAACACTCAAAGGATGGATGTTAGCCTCCATTGCATAGAACTCCTGGCAAAAATTTACTTCGTAACAATCGCCTCTTAAAATATGCTCTTGTATTTTTCTTACGGTTGCTATATAATCCTCGTGGCGTATTCTATTTTGAATGCTGAGTGGAGATGCTGCTTTTCTTTCTATGGTGGTATCTGTTGTTTTGATTGATTCAAATATCACTGCAGCATCAGCTTCACAAAAGATTGTAAGTCCGTTTTTATTTAATTGCAATACTATTTCTGGTATAAAAAAAAAGCCATCCGGAAAATGCAAACCATCAAAATTGTCTGAAGTTAATTGCTCGGTTTCATTTTTAAGATCATATCCTATATGGCCAAACAGCCAATCTTTTTCAGTATTGCAAAAATCTTTTAAAGTTTCAAATGCAGTGCCTGCTGACAAGGCTATTTTTCGCCTGCAACCCACTGCCAGCATGCATTCAAATGCAGGTATCTCAAAATGATACTGGCTGTTATCCAGAAAACAAAAAATGTTGAACGGTTGTACCCAGTTCAACATTTTATTCCTGAATTCAGTAAAATTATTTATTGGGAAAGAAATCGATTTTTTCACGTAAATATTTTTCTCTGCCGTTAATAGATGATGCCAGAGAGCAAATTAAAAATCATCGTCATCATCAAAGCCCGAACCTCCGCCATCCAGGTCGTCAAAGCCAAGGTCCTTAAAGTCATCATCTATTTTGAAATCATCTTCTTCATCCTTTGCTGCCTTTTTTCCAACTGATTTTTTTGCAGCAGATTTTGGAACATCAAATTCGTCAAAGTCCGGATCCCAATCATCCGCATCTTCTCCCTTTTCCCAGTCATCCGCTTCTTCTACATCTTCTATATCATCTTCGTCATCATCCTCATCCTTACTTTTTTTTGACGCAGCTTTCCCTTTTTTTACAGGAGCGGTTTCTTCATCCAATTCGTCATCCTCCTCCTCCTCTTCGTCTTTCTTAGATTTTGGACTTGCTTTCGCTGCTGATTTTTTTGATGGGGTCTCCGCAGAGGGGGTCACTTTTTTTTCTTTATCTGATTTAATAGCCATATATCAACTTATTAGTGCTGTAAAATTTCTTATTGTTTCTTTAATAGCCAAAAAAAAAGGCATCTTTTTTTATTTTTTATTCTTACGCCAGTATGATCTGGTCTCTTCCCGGGCCATTGCTGATGTATTTTACCGGAACCTTTAAAAAATTATTGATGTAATCTATATAAGTTTTCATGTTCTGCGGTAAAGCATCATACCGGGTAATAGCAGTTATATCAGTTTCCCACCCTTCAAAGCTTTTATGCAGCGGATCAATTTTTACTTTGTTCATTTGAAAAGGTACATAATTTTTTTCTTCCCCATTTATATTATAACCATTGCAAACTTTTAATTCAGGTAGCGAATCAAGAATATCTGTTTTAGTCATAATGATTTGCGTAACTCCATTGATCATGCAGGCAAAATTTAAGGCTACCAAATCGATCCAACCGCATCGGCGAGGTCGTCCGGTCGTTGCTCCAAATTCACTGCCAATTTTTCGAATCAATTCACCAGTTTCATCATCAAGTTCAGTTGGAAAAGGGCCACTGCCTACTCTCGTACAATATGCTTTTGAAACACCATACACGTCCTTTATTTTCTGCGGTGCTATACCGAGACCAGTACAGACACCAGCAGAAATAGTGTTACTACTAGTAACAAAAGGAAAGGTTCCAAAGTCAACATCCAGCATGCTACCCTGTGCACCTTCTGCCAACACTTTTTTGCCCTGTTGTATTTTGTCGTTGATGAAATATTCACCATTTACAATTTTAAAGTCTCTCAGCAATTCAATGGATTCAAAGAATTCATCTTCCCAGGTACTAATGTCTTCCTGAAAGTTATAATTGTCCAGTAAACGCTGGTGTTTCAATCTTATTTTAATGTACTGCGAAGTAAAGCTCTTATCAAGTAAATCACCCACTCTTAAACCGTTGCGACCGGTTTTATCCATGTAAGCAGGGCCAATACCTTTCAGCGTAGAACCAATTTTTTCGTTTCCTTTTGCCAGTTCACTTGCTTTATCCAATGCCCGGTGCGTTGGTAAAATAAGATGTGCCCTTTCGCTGATGTATAAATTCTTTTTGTAGTCAATGCCCATGGAGGCTACTGTTTCGCATTCTTTTTTTAAGGTTACGGCATCTAACACCACACCATTTCCAATAAGGTTGATTTTATTTTCGTGAAATATACCACTTGGTATTTGGTGAAGAACCACTTTTTTTCCGTTAACGTAAAGTGTATGACCAGCATTTGGCCCACCTTGAAAACGGGCAATTATATCATAATTGGGAGCAAAATAATCTACTATTTTACCCTTGCCTTCATCACCCCATTGAAGTCCTAAAATTACGTCTACCATTTTTTTGTTCGTTTATGTTTTTGTTAGAATCTTTTTCGTTTATAACGGAAGGGTTGTTTTTAAATTTTAATCAGCCGGTGCAAACTCAAACATCATATGTTGCTACAGGTTTTGTTTGTTACTTTTTAAACAATAAAACGATTCAATATTTTCTTAAAAAGTGAATCCGGCGGCAAAAATAAATTGAAATAAAACAACCACCTAAAATGATATTTATTTGTTTAAAAATTTGAAAGAAACCCGAAAAGCCTGCGGGGAATGAGCCCGACAAGTCAACAGCAAATTGCTTCACGTTTTCATTATGGTAGATCGTAAAAGCTTTCTTAAGTAAGAACGTGTTTTAGTGTAGGAATACCGATCTGGTGATCAACTTTAATTACGGGATTCAATTTTTAATGCAGCAATAAAATTGAGTATCTTCGACCTTTTATGATCCGATTATTTTTTAGAATAGCGATTGTATTTGTTTGCCTGCTTTACCATTTTGCAGTCAAAGCCCAGGTATGTACCGGCTCATTAGGTGATCCGGTTGTGAATGTAACTTTTGGAACAGGCTCAAACCCTGGTAGCCCGCTCCAGGCTGCCAGTACTACTTATAGTTTTACCACTACTACTTGTCCAACAGATGGAAGTTACACTGTTGTTAACAGTACATCGGGTTGTTTTGGAAATGCCTGGTACAACATTTCTACCGATCATACTCCCAATGATAATAACGGTTACATGATGTTGGTGAATGCTTCCTTTAATCCAGGTGATTTTTATCTTGATACCGTTAAAAATTTGTGTTCCAATACGAAGTACGAATTTGCAGCCTGGATCATGAATGTGCAGTTTCCAACACAATGCGGCGGAAATCCTATTACACCAAAATTGGTGTTTAACATCGAATCCACTACCGGGGTGGTTTTGGGTACTTATTCAACCGGTAATATTATCTCGTCGGGTACCCCCGAATGGAAACAACATGGTCTATTTTTTACAACGCCAATAAACACCAGCAGCGTAGTAATACGGCTAACAAATACAGCTCCCGGTGGTTGCGGTAACGATTTAGCATTGGATGACATTACCTTCCGGCCCTGCGGACCCACAGTGAGAAGTGCTACCAGCACCAATCAAAACAATATAGATCTGTGTATTGGTAGTTTAATCAGTGTTCCACTTACTGCCACTGTGGGTAGTGGTTATATTGCAGCCTCTTTGCAATGGCAGTTAAGTAGTGATAAAGGAATTAACTGGACGGACATTGCAGGTGCGACGTCGTTGTCTTATCTGGTTAATCAAACAACCATTGGGATTTATCAGTTCCGTTTATCAGTAGCGGAAGGAACCAATATCGGCATTGTAAATTGCAGGGTTGCATCTAACCCCGTTACAGTTACCATTCACGATCTGCCCGTCGCAACTGTGATAAGTAACAGTCCGGTTTGCGAAAACCGGGTGGTTAATTTAACTGGCTCTGGTGGTGTTACTTATTTATGGAGTGGACCAGCTGGGTTTAGTGCTGCCGTTGCGGCGCCTTCATTCATAGCTAAGAACAATTCTTCCGGCCAATACAATGTAACTGTTACCGACCAGTTTGGTTGTAAAAATACATCTGCTACAAACGTTGTTGCTAGTCCAAAACCTACAGCTGTGGTAAGTGGTACACAGAGGATTTGCAAAGGAGACTCGGTTCAACTTCTTGCAAGTGGTGGTAGTGGATATTTGTGGTCGCCTGCAATTGGTTTGTCTGCAGTTGATATTGCCAATCCAATTGCTAAACCAGTCGATTCAACCCTTTACACGGTTGTAGTCTTCAATAACAGTATTTGTACTGATACGGCAAGAGTATTAGTAAATGTATTAAAGCAACCAACTGCAAATGCAGGCCCGGATAAGATCGTGCTAAAGGGGCAATCTGTGGTATTAGAAGGATCCTTTAGCGGATCGGGCGTAGGTATTTCGTGGACGCCGGTAACCTTTTTGAATAATCCTTCATTGGTACAACCAACTGCAACTCCCTTAAATGATATGCTATATTCATTGGAAGTAAGGTCAGCGGCCAATTGTGGTGTAGCTTCGGATGAAGTGTTTGTGAAAGTGTATAATGATATTTATGTTCCAACGGCTTTTTCTCCCAACAATGATGGACTTAATGACATTTGGCGGATTGAAGCGATGGTAGCTGTGCCCAATGCTAAACTAACAGTATACAATCGTTATGGTGCAATTATATTTGAAACTACGGGTAACAATAAAGAATGGGACGGCACCTATAAGGGTAAAGCATTATCGACCGGTTCATATGTTTATATGATTGATTTGAAAAACGGGCGGCCTATTAAAAAGGGAACTGTAATGATTGTAAGATAATGCCCACAGGCGCCTCTTTTTAATTAATAGGAATGATTTACCTAACTCAATAACCGGAAACACTGGTTAGCTATCTCCAATTCTTCATTCGTTGGAACTATTAATATTTTCACGCTGGAATCTATCTTGTTGATTTCGTGAATTCCGTTGAATCGTTGTTTATTTTTTTCGTCATCTAAATTTATCCCCAGGTAATCGAGATTGGTTGTAACGAGTTTTCGGGTGAGTGAGTCGTTTTCGCCAACGCCGCCGGTAAATACAATCGCATCGATCCCGTTCAGCACTGCCGTGTAAGAACCAATATATTTTCGAATGCGGTAGGCATACATCTCGTAAGCTAATTTCGCGTCATCATTACCATTCTCAATCTCTTTTTTGATGGTCCTCATATCACTAAATCCAGTTAAACCCAGCATACCGCTTTTTTTATTTAACAGGGTACTTACCTGTTCCATATCATACCCCAACTGGCTAACAAGAAGAAAAATAACGGAGGGGTCAATATTACCGCTGCGGGTTCCCATGATCAATCCGTCTAAAGGACCGAGGCCCATGCTGGTATCTACGGGATTTCCATTTTCGATGGCTGCCATACTGCAACCATTGCCCAAATGGATGGTGATGATTTTGGAAGTTTCTTTACCAAGATATTGAATTGCTTGCTCTGATACATATTTGTGACTGGTGCCATGAAATCCGTAGACCCGTATTTTATGGGTGGTATAAAATTCAGAAGGAACAGCGTAGCGAAAAGCTTTTGCCGGAAGTGTATGAAAAAAAGCCGTATCAAAAACCGCTACCTGTTTTGCCTTGGTAAATATTTTCTCGGTAACTTCTATCCCCATGTAGTTGGCCGGGTTGTGTAAAGGAGCCAAAGGGAAAATTTTCTTTATTTCGTCTTTTACCTCAGGTGTAATAAAGGTTGTAACGGCAAGGTTTTCACCACCGTGAACTACCCGGTGCCCTACCACAGTGATATCCGATGGGTTGTTGATTACCCCAAACGTAGGGTGAGTCAATAACCTGGTAACTTCGGCTAACCCTTTTGCATGATCAAGAATTGCAAGCGATTCGGTAATAACTTCTTCTTTGCCATCGATAAATGTTCTATGAATAATTTTTGAATTTTCCAATCCAATGCTCTCGACTATACCGATGCATTTCACCGTTCTTTCAGGCATCTTTATCAACTGGTATTTGATGGAACTACTACCTGAATTGATCACGAAAATATTCATATTTACTGCTCTTTAAAATGTACAAACTTTAAAAAAGTAGGATTTGCAATGATAGTATTTTTATTGCTGCGCCTGGATGGCTGTAATTACTACTGTATTAAAAATATCATCTACGGTGCAGCCCCTGCTCAAATCATTTACCGGTTTATTTAATCCCTGTAACATTGGTCCAATGGCCAATGCTCCGGTTTCTCTTTGTACCGCTTTGTAGGTATTATTGCCGGTATTCAAATCCGGAAAAATAAGTACACTGGCTTGTCCTGCAACAGGCGAATCCGGCATTTTTTGTTTTCCAATTACCGGATCAACCGCTGCGTCATATTGAATCGGGCCTTCTACTTTTAGATCAGGTCTTAAGGCTCTTACCATTTCTGTGGCACGACGCACCTTTTCAACATCTTCACCTTGTCCGGAGGTTCCGGAGGAATAGGACAGCATTGCGATTTTGGGCTCAATGCCAAACATAATACTACTTTCTGCGGATGAAATGGCGATATCTGCCAATTGCTCCGAAGTGGGATTTGGGTTTACAGCGCAGTCTCCAAAAACTGTTACCCTGTCAGGAAGGCACATAAAAAATACGGACGAAACGGTTGCAATCCCCGGCTTTGTTTTAACAAATTGCAGAGCAGGCCGGATAGTATGTTGGGTTGTATTCATTGCCCCTGAAACCATTCCATCTGCGTCTCCTTTGTAAACCATCATAGTACCAAAATAAGCGCCATCGGTCATCATATCCCTTGCCATTTCCATGTTTACGTTTTTGGTTTTTCGCAACTCATACAAAGTCTCCGCGTAACCCTGAAAAAGAGGAGACGCTACCGGGTCTACTATACTCACAAGATTTAAATCCAACGTGATATTCAATCGCAAGAGGGCAGCGGTAATTTCTTCCATTTTGCCAAGAATTGTCAGATCTACCACACCCTGTTTAATCAGTTTTGAAGCGGCAATCAATATCCTGTCGTCTTTTCCCTCAGGCAATACAATGTGCTTTTTGTAAATCTTTGCCCGCTTTACCAATTGATATTGAAACATGCGGGGCGTAATACCTTCGGGTTGAGCCTTAACAATTCTTTTAAGCATCGCTTCAGCATCAATGTACTTCTCAAAAGTGCTGATGGCCAATTCTATTTTTGGTTTATTACCGGCATAAATTCTTGACTGCACAGCGCCCACTTTATTCACTGTTTCAAACGTGCCTGATTCCACCTGAATCATCGGAATCACTGTTTCAAGTCCTTCGAGTAATTTAAGGATGGGTTCCTCGGGTTCCAGTCCTCCGGAAAGAATCATGCCTGCAACCTTTGGATAATTTTTTGAAAGATTGGCCTGTAGCATAGCGACTATGATATCTGCCCGATCACCCGGTGTTACAATCATCGTGTTTTCCTTTAATCGGGTAAGACAATTTCGAAGTTGCATAGCCCCTACAATAAAATGATCTACCTGGTTAGTTAGCAAGTTATCTCCAAACAACAATTTGCCTTTAACCGCTTCAAATATTTCCTTCATGGTAGGATTACTTAAATCCTTATTGAATGGGATCACAGCATTCAATACATCTTTAGGCAGGCGGGCATCTAAAATTTGTTTAAGTCTGTCTACTTCGGCAGGATTTGTTTTATTGGCGATTACAGCTAGTACTTTTACATCCTTGTCATTTACTACCTGGTAAGTAGATAAAATACTATTGGCAATTTCTTCAGGTGTGCTATTATCGCCTTTGGTAATTAATATTAATGGAATTCCAAGGTTCTTTGCAATGTCAACATTTGAATCAAATTCAAACGAAGCTGCATCTCCGTTAAAGCTGGTGCCTTCTACCACCACAAAATCATGACTTTCCTCCAGTTTCTTAAATTTTGAAATGATGCTGTCGATTATCATGGAATTATTTCCTTCGCTGCGAAGCTTCAATAACTCGTCATATGTAAATGCAAAAGTGTCATTGTAATCCGGTGTTAATCCAAATTGAGTAATGATGGTTTCAATATGAATGTCTTTGATATCCTTTTCTGTTTCATTCACGATTGGTTTGAAGTATGCAATTTTTTTAATCTTGCCTACCAACACATTCATTAAACCTAAAGTTATTACAGACTTACCGCTGTTGGGTTCGGATGAAGCAATATATATGGCCTTCGACATAGGTTGTTTTTTTTGTGAGTGCTTTAAATTTCGGTAAAAATCGTTGAAAAAAAGTAAAACGCTCATGACATGTATCAGGTGGGTAACTAACATTGATGCTTCCATTGCCTTATTTGACAAAAACAAAAGCCGGGTTGCTTTACAAACAAAAAGAGCCATATCGAATGATACAGCTCCTTATAGAAATTAAAAATTTACGATCAGGCTACTTTCAACATACTCATCTTACTGGTATTAAATTTACGCTGTGCGTACTCAAGCGTTACATCAAAAGACTTAACTTTTTGAGAAGGCAATTCATACATCGCATCGGTCAAAATGCTTTCACAAATACTTCTTAAACCCCTTGCACCCAATTTGTACTCCAATGCTTTTTCAACCATAAAATCGTACACAGCTTCTTCAAATTTCAATGCAATACCTTCTATTTCAAACAAGCGGGTAAACTGCTTGATTAAGGCATTTTTTGGTTCGGTTAAAAT
>JBBQQP010000029.1:0-17226 GCA_038215675.1 Chitinophagales bacterium
AATGCAATTTTAAGCCGACAGGTTGCCCGGAGCTTTATCCTTTTGTAAAAATAGTTTTAGCTGTCCGTTTAAAAACATCGGCTATTAAAAGACCTTTTGTACATTTACCCAAATCTTACTACATGGATGTACAAATGGAGGATTCCTGGAAAGAAGTTTTAAAGCATGAATTTACAAAACCTTATTTTTTAGAAATTGTCACTTTTTTAAAGATGGAAAGATCGGCAGGTAAAATCATTTTTCCGCCTGGTCCATTGATTTTTAATGCATTCAATCGAACACCTTTTAATAAGGTGAAAGTTGTGATCATTGGGCAAGACCCTTATCACAATCCCGGCCAGGCGCATGGTTTAAGTTTTTCTGTTCCGGCTGGAGTAAAGCCGCCTCCATCATTGGCGAATATTTACAAAGAGATTCGGACAGACATGGGCATTGAAATGCCGGCAGAATTTGGCAACCTAACCCGGTGGGCTGAACAAGGCGTCTTGTTGTTAAATGCCATGCTAACGGTAAGGGCCAACGAACCTGCGAGTCATGCTAAAATAGGCTGGATGAATTTTACGGATGCAGTAATTGAAAAAATATCGGATCAAAACAAAGGAGTCGTGTTTTTATTATGGGGTAAATTTGCCCAGGAAAAGCAGGTGCTGATCGATGCAACCAAACATTTTTTGCTTAAAGCAGCCCACCCTTCACCCTTTAGCGTTGACAAAGGTTTTTATGGATGTAAACATTTTTCTAAAACCAACGACCTATTGATTCAACAGGGGCTATCACCCATAGAATGGAAACTTTTAACCCCGTAAACAGCCAATACCATTTAGTTATGCAGGATGCAATTTTACCCGAAAGGAAGCCAGAAAAATCTGAACCTGGTTTTTTATTAAACCTGTTCGGCAGAATATGGGCTATCTGGGCCCTTGTAAGTTTCGTGGTCACTTTTTTAATTATTTTTTTACCGTCAATGGTCTCGTACCTGATTCCGGGAAAGCGGGGGCAGGATTATTTTATTGCTGTATCCAGAATCTGGATGGGCAGTTGGCTTTTTATGATCGGATGTCCGCTAAGGGTGAAGGGGAAAGAGAATTTCACAACGGGGGAGGCTTACGTAATTGTTTTTAACCACAATGCCTTACTGGATGTGCCCTTATCGGCGCCATTTGTGCCGGGTGGCAATAAAACCATTGCCAAATCGTCTTTTGCAAAAGTGCCCATTTTTGGCTGGTTCTACAAAAGAGGGTCGGTATTGGTGGATAGAAATGATACAAAGAGCCGGGCAAAAAGTTTTGAAGCAATGCGCAACGTTTTGAGGGAAAATATGCACATGTGTATCTATCCCGAAGGCACACGCAACCGCACGCCTGAACCTTTGAAACCATTTTATGATGGTGCATTTAAACTTGCTGTTGATACTAAAAAAAGTGTGATACCAACCGTTATATTTGGCACCAAAGAAGCAATGCCCATTCACAAAGGATTGTTTTTGATGCCTACCCGGCTGAGCTTGCATTTTTTGCCACCTGTATCTTCGGATGGCTTAAAGGCTGCTGAATTAAAGGAAAAAGTATTTGAGGTTATGAAGAACTATTATGTGAAGGGGAAACATTAAGATTGCTGGTGGGCAGACTAACGCTGAATGGAAAGCGATGTACTTGTTTAATTCTGCTGCTGCTCCGGAGACGGATTGACCAGCTTTGCACAAATGTACAAGGGTGCGACGCCTGTGAAGCCAAATCAGGGATCAGTTGCCCGGTAAAAAAAGATGAAATGCTTTTTATAATTTTCATAAGCAGACTTTTAACCGGAGGCCAAACTTTTTTTTCAGTTGATAATGGCTGATTGGTCAGTTTTTTCATTACCTTCGCCGCCCGAAAAAGAAACTTCTTTTTTGGATTCATTTCCCACAAGGCTCAAAAAGTGATCTCCGGTGAGGTCCGCCAGCAGGGAGTAACTATAATAAGTTATTAAATGCCAAAAGTAAAAACAAACTCGAGCGCAAAAAAGCGTTTCAAAGTTACAGGAACAGGTCTGATTAGTTTTCAGAAGCCCTTCAAACGTCACATCTTAACAAAAAAATCAACCAAACGCAAACGTGCCATGAGAAAAGATGGCATGGTACACACTACCCAGCAAGCCTTTGTAATGCGTTTACTTAGACTGAGAGGTTAATTTGTAGTTGATTCATTTTTAAATTTATTCAAGTTAAAAAAATTAAGATATGCCACGTTCAAAAAATGCAGTAGCATCAAGGGCTCGTAGAAAAAGAGTTTTAAAAGCAGCCAAAGGATATTATGGTAAACGTAAAAATGTTTACACCGTTGCCAAAAATGTAATGGAAAAAGGTTTAACGTATGCATACGTTGGCCGTAAGTTGAAGAAGCGTGAATACCGCACATTGTGGATTGCACGTATCAATGCTGCAGTAAGAGCTGAAGGGCTTACTTACAGCGAATTCATCCACAAATTAGCAGTAAAAAACATTGATATCAATCGTAAAGTGTTAGCTGATTTGGCGATGAACGAACCAGAAAGTTTCAAGAGCCTGGTTGCCCAGGTGAAATAGTGAAAGGTGAAAGGTGAATGGTGAATGGTGAATGGTGAATAGTGAATAGTGAATAGTGAATGGTGAAGGTTTAATAAACATTATTTCATTATTGATCATTTTTAATTGCGTATTGCGTATTGCCCATTGCCTATTGCCCATTGACAAACCGGATGTGACATCGTCTCATCCGGTTTTTTTTGTTGTTTGCAATTATCATTGAATTACTTTTGCACTTAAAAATTTAAAACCATCCAAGCAAATGAACAACATGAACAATACTTACGCCGATTTGGTGGACCAGACTTTTAACTTCCCACAGGAAGATTTTAAGATAGTGGACGAGTATTTGCAATATAATGGACAGGATATCAAAGCCCTGATAGATAAATATGGTACGCCGCTAAAGCTTACTTATTTACCAAAAATTGGTCATCAGATTAACAAGGCAAAAACAATGTTTGCCAATGCTATTAAAAAGCATAAGTATGAGGGTAAATACAATTATTGTTATTGTACAAAGAGCTCCCATTTTTCTTTTATTGTTGAGGAGGCTTTAAAGAATGACATTCATCTTGAAACCTCTTATGCGTATGATATTGACATCGTAAATAAATTATACTCGAGGCGAAAAATAAATAAAGAAACATTTATTATTTGCAATGGGTACAAGCAAAAGCCCTACACGCAAAGGATTACCCGTTTGTTGAATACAGGTTTTAAGAATGTGATTCCGATTTTAGATAACAAAGAGGAATTGAAAGCTTACAAATCTGTAAAGGTTCCGTTTAAGGTGGGCATTCGGGTGGCAGCAGAAGAAGAACCCAATTTCCCTTTTTACACCTCAAGGCTTGGTATGCGGGCAAAAGATGTGTTGGAATTTTATGTAGATGAAATAGAAGGGATGGAGCATAAGTTTCAATTAAAAATGCTGCATATTTTTTTAAACAAAGGTATCAAAGATGATATCTATTACTGGAGTGAACTGAACAAGGTAATTAACCTGTATTGTCAGTTAAAAAAGATTTGTCCGGAACTGGATTCTATCAATATTGGTGGCGGCTTTCCGATTAAGCATTCATTGGGTTTTGATTATGACTACCAGTTTATGATCAATGAAATTGTACGCAATATTAAAGTGGCCTGTAAGCGTAATAAAGTGCAGATGCCGAATATTTTTACGGAGTTCGGCAGCTATACAGTAGGGGAGAGCATGGCACATATTTACAGTGTGATTGGCGAGAAAATGCAAAACGACCGGGAAATCTGGTACATGATTGATTCCTCTTTTATTACCACTTTGCCGGATACCTGGGGTATTGGAGAAAAATTCCTGATGTTGCCGATTAATAAATGGAAGGAAGAGTACCAGCGGGTAACCCTTGGCGGTATTACCTGTGATAGTCATGATTATTACGATTCTGAAGAGCATATCAATGAAGTGTTTTTGCCGAAGATAAGTAAGGGAGAACCATTGTATGTAGGCTTCTTTCACACAGGTGCCTACCAGGACCAGATCAGTGGATATGGGGGGATTAAGCATTGCCTGATTCCTTCGCCCAAGCATATTGTTTTGGGCCATGATAAAACTGGCAAGCTGGTAGATTGGGTTTATGCCAAAGAGCAAACAGCTCAAAGTATGTTGAAGATTTTGGGATATTAAAATAATTTTTTCTAAAAAAGTAAAGTGGCCTAAAAGGCCACTTTTTTTATGATGTAACGGGAATATTTAATTCGTGTAATCCGATAGCTATCGGATCGTGTTTTAATAATTCGTGTAATTCGTGTTTTATAATTCGTGTAATAAAATAGCAATATTAATATCTTTCTGCATCATTCTTTCGGTTATGCATGCTAAAATGTACTTCCCATCCGTCATAGTTGCTGGTTAGTTCAAGTTCGCCATAGAAACTACGGTAGGGCCGGTCTATGATATTTAAACGCAATGGGGTAGATGTGAAACGGATGTTCTCATCCGGTTCTTCCATTTCTCCCACAAAGGAAATTACACTTTTATCAACCCATTTCATCCTGGTTTTTTTCAGTTGCTTGTAAGTGTTTTTATACACCTTTAGGGCCTCTTCATAACTTTCGCCTTCATACATAATGGCCTGGAAACTGGCAGTTGTATCCTGCAAAGAATGAAAGCGATAAATGGCGCAATGCACGGCTCCGGGGATGGTGGCTTTGGAACGAAACACATCCATTTCTCCCTGCGAGGGTAATTGCCTCCCTTCAATATTTAAAAAATTCTTTTTGAAATCCTGTACAATGACAGCGAGTGAATCGGCAAAAGCTTCTGATGCCTGGGATGGCTTAAAAAACTGGGCTTTTGTAAATTGAATGCTACATAATAATAGCAATAACAAGGTGGTTGTTTTTTTCATAGAGGTGGATTTGTAGTGCAATATAAAATAATTAATCATTCATTTTATTTATAGCACACACTTTCTCTACCATCATTCGGTAAAGCAAGATGGGAATGCAGGATAGCAACGACTATGCTTTAAAAAATATTTCAATATTCATTTCATAGAATCATGCAGGGATTGTTAGCAGTTTTTTAAAGGCAAGCCAAAATTAAATAGAGGTTGTGCAGCAAATCACTCATACACTTATTGAGTTGTAAGAATCCTGCTGTGTTCACGAACACCCGGCGGTACCGATTACAATTTTTGTAAATTTGCCGCATGAAAGCAGCTAGCATCAATGAGATTAAACAGGAGTTAAATGCACTGGAACCGGCAAAATTATTAGAGCTATGTTTGAGATTGGCAAAGTATAAGAAAGAAAATAAAGAGTTGCTCACGTACTTGCTTTTTGAAGCACAAGATGAAAATGCCTTTATTGAAACGGTTCAAAAGGATATGGAGGAACAGTTTGCTGTGATCAATCATACCAATTTGTATTTTGCCAAAAAAAGCCTTCGAAAAATTTTAAGAACAACCGCAAAGTATATTCGCCATACTGGGTCCAAACAGGCTGAGGTAGAATTGTTATTGCACTTCTGCCGCACCTTATCCAAGTCGCCTATACCCATTCATAAAAACACGGTATTAAATAACCTGTATCAGTTTCAATTAAAAAAAATTACAAAGGTTATTGATACGCTGCATGAGGATCTGCAATATGATTATTTAAAAGAATTAGAAAAATTGAAATGATTTTCCTGTAGGAAAAGGCGGCGGCCCAATGTCATTTAGTTAGGCATTTTTTGTTCCATCGGAACAATATGTGGGTAGAAAATTCAAATCAATTGAACAGGCGTTCCATAGGAACGCTATATTTTATCAAACTCAATCCACATAACGTTCCTAACGGAACGAAAATTCAAAATGATAGACACTCGTCCTACCCACATATTGCCCCTACGGGGCAGGTCTTCAGTCTTAACTAAATGACATTGGGCGGCGGCCTGTTCCTACAGCAGCCTGTTTGTACAGGAATGGGTTAAAATTAATTTTTTTTGCCCCTGAATGTAAAAATTGATTGTGATTTATTATTCGTCTATTTTTGAAAAAAATAAAAAAATGGAATTATCTACATTATTTGAACAAGCCGTGGCCAATAGTAAAACCTTACCTGAAAAGCCCGGCAATGATATTTTGTTGCAGTTATATGCGTTGTACAAACAATCAATGGAAGGCGATGTGAATATTGATGCACCAACCAATCCTTTTGATTTTGTTGCGAAGGCGAAGCACACTGCATGGGACGAACTGAAAGGCAAATTAAAAGAGACTGCCATGCAGGAATATGTAGATATTGTAACAAAGCTAAAGGGTTAAATCCAATTGCTGGTGTGGATTTGTCAGGTTTGGTTTCTGGATTGAAGTACACATTTTTTAAGTTAGCTCATCATGTCTATTCGATCAGGAAGAGTATGAAATTGTATTATTTTGATTGTCGTTTAGTAAATTTCTATGGCATCAATTTTAACTGGTTTATGAACATTCAAAATAAAAAGTTGTTTGCAATCAGATAAGTCTATATTTGCATCGTGATTATAGCTCAATGAGCACATCGTTTTTAGATAGATTCAATTTTTTACTTCTCCACGTATTAGTTTTCTCTTCTTAAAATTTTTTGTCCTTAGTTACCATCACAGGTATTTTATTTTTTATTTATCAATTTTAAGATTATGAACATTTACGTTTCAAATTTGAGTTTCAACACAAACGATGCTGAACTAAACGAATTATTTTCAAAATTTGGCGAAGTTTCTTCTGCCAAAGTTATTATGGACAGAGAATCAGGCCGCTCACGTGGTTTTGGTTTCGTTGAAATGCCAAACGCTGAAGAAGGCAAGGATGCAATGTTGGGTTTAAACAACAAAGAAGTTGAAGGAAGAGCAATGTCTGTTTCTGTAGCTAAAGAAAGAGAAGAAAGAACCGGCGGCGGTGGTGGAAGTCGTGGTGGATATTCTAACAACCGCGGTGGCGGCGGTGGTGGAAACAGATGGTAATTCCAAACTGATATACTACAAAAAAGGAGCTCAATTTATTGGGCTCTTTTTTTATGTCAAAAAATTAACCTCATGCAGTTATCATTTTAGCTGTTTTTTTTAAGTTTTACGTTCTATCAACAATCTTTTATCAACGCTTTCAAAATAAATGACTTGCATAGCGGTTCCTTTAGGTGAAGGCGGTGTTATCTTTGTTTTTATAACCAAATCTTAATATGGCCACCAATCGTTCTGCAGCAATCAGTTTTATTTTTATCACGTTACTGATTGATGTTACTGGCATTGGTCTGATTATTCCGGTAGTACCAGGTTTAATAGAGCAATTGATACATGGCAATATCAGTGATGCTTCCAGGTACAGCGGATGGCTGGCATTTGCTTACGCCATTATGCAGTTTTTGTTTGCGCCGTTGTTGGGAAACTTAAGTGACCGGTATGGCAGACGGCCAGTGTTATTATTATCGTTGTTAGGCCTCGGCATTGATTATATTTTTCTTGCCCTTGCACCATCCATCGCCTGGTTATTTGTAGGCCGGTTGATTGCGGGTTTAGGTGGTGCCAGCTTTACTACCGCCACAGCCTATATTGCAGATATCAGCACACCTCAAAACCGTGCACAAAATTTTGGAATGGTTGGTGCAGCTTTCGGAGTAGGATTTATTTTAGGACCTGTAATTGGAGGATTCTTAGGTGAGTATGGAGTGCGTATACCCTTTGTAGTGGCGGCGTGTTTAAGCTTAATGAATTGCCTTTATGGATACTTTGTGTTGCCTGAATCTTTAGCAGTTGAAAACCGAAGGGCCTTTGACTGGAAGCGGGCGAATCCTTTGGGCGCATTAAAACAGTTTAAAAAATACCCGGCCGTAAGTGGGCTGATTGTATCTTTTTTCCTGATCTACCTGGCAGCTAATTCGGTGCAAAGTACCTGGTCTTTTTTTACCATTAAACAGTTTGGATGGTCAGCAAAAATGATTGGTATCTCGCTGGGGCTGGTTGGTTTACTGGTTGGGATTGTGCAGGGCGGATTGATCCGTGTGGTAAATCCAATACTTGGCAATAAGCGAAGTGTTTACGTGGGATTGGCTCTTTATACCGTTGGATTGTTTTTATTTGCTTTTGCAACTCAAAGCTGGATGATGTTTGTTTTTTTATTTCCTTACTGTTTGGGTGGTATTTGCGGACCGGCATTGCAGTCAATCATTTCGGGGCAGGTACCTGCCAACGAGCAGGGCGAATTACAGGGTGGCTTAACGAGTGTAATGAGCTTGACCAATATCATCGGCCCGGTATTGATGACCAGCCTTTTTTCTTATTTTACAAAACCTACAGCACCGGTGCAATTTGCCGGAGCTGCCTTTCTTCTTGGTGGTGTATTTATGGCAGTAAGCCTTTTTCTGGCTTATCGCACCTTGCACCACAATACAACGATTAGCTAATTAATTATTTTAAGTATGATTGCGGGCATCAACGATTTTAAAACGATATTTTTTATTGGGGTAGCCGGAACCGGTATGAGTGCCATTGCGCAGTATTTGGCTGGTACCGGAAAAACGGTATCGGGCAGTGATCGTTTTTTTACACCGGGCATTTACAACGAAACACAAGAAAAACTGGAGACCGCAGGCATAAAATGTTTCCTGCAAAATGGCGATGGTATTAACGAAAATCTGGATTTGGTTGTGGTATCAACTGCAATTGAGGACACCGTATTTGAAGTACAAAAAGCAAAAGCATTGGGCATCCCCATTATTAAGCGTTCATCGTTACTGGCAATAATTGCCAACAGTAAAAGAACCATTGCAGTAGGGGGCACATCCGGCAAAAGTACTACCAGCGCTATGCTATTTGATATATTGAAATTTGCCGGCTTGCAGCCCAGCATCATTAGCGGTGCAGGATTGGTAAGCATTATTAAAGAAGGTAAAATTGGCAATGCAGAAGTGGGCAACGGCGACTGGCTGGTGATAGAAGCAGATGAAAGTGATGGTTCAATTATACAATACCACCCCGAGGTTGGCCTATTGCTGAACATTGACAAAGACCACCAGGAGATTGATGAACTGATGAAAATCTTTGAACAGTTTAGAAACAATACAAGAGAATTATTTATCGTGAACCAATCCAATGTGCTATCACAAAAGTTAACGGTTAATAGTAATCATGATTTTAGTACGGATGAAAATATTGAAGCTGGATACCAGGCTAACAATTTTCACCAGTCGGGATTTAATATTCAATATAGCCTCTCCGGTGTGTTGTTTTCCATCAATACAGTTGGCAAACACAATATGGAGAATGCACTGGCGGCAACCTGTGTAGCCAACCAGTTGGGGATCGATCTTCAGGTTTGTGCTGATGGATTGAAATATTACGAAGGGATTTACCGGCGGCACCAGGTGTTGGGCCAAAAGAAAGGTGTGTGGGTTATTGATGACTATGCACATAATCCTGCCAAATGCGCTGCGTCTATTGCTGCTTGTCAGTATATTGCTCCCAAGGTGATTGCATGGTTTCAGCCACATGGTTATGGCCCTACCAGGTTTTTAAGAAATGATTTTGTAAAGGAAATTGCTGCGGTATTAAGACCAGCGGATGAAATATGGATGAGTGAAATTTATTATGCAGGTGGTACTGCCGTAAAAGATATTTCTGCCAATGATTTGATATTAGATTTGAAGCAGTTGGGCAGCAATGCATTCTTTGTAGAAAACAGGAATGATTTAGTGGTCACCATCCAACCGCATTTGGAAGAGGGATGTGTTTTATTGTTGATGGGGGCAAGGGACCCGGGGTTGGAGAAATTTGGCAAAGAAGTTTTTGAAAACCTTTAGACTTTCAAATGATATTTCAAATCAACTACCTCACTCGTTATAGATATTGCGCAGTTCATTGGGGCTAAGGAACAAGCTGATGTACGTAGGGAAAGAGAATTTGCAGATCTGCCTTTACTTGAAAACGCATTACTGTTGATTGAACCTAATCTGAAACCAGATTACGACTCGATATATGAAACGGATTTAAAAGTACCGAAGTTACCGAGGGATATTATCGTTGCTATTGGTCAGTGTGTATTGCCAGCCTAATATGAAAGTCGTTCTCACATTGTATTTGCATGCTCAAGGAAAAAATGATTTATTGATTCAATAAAAGGGTTGACCGGTGCTGACATTACATCAAGGGGAAGCTGCATTTAAAAACTCGGCAAGAAAATACGGGATACACCTGAAATGTAGAACGGCCCCGATTGGAATGTTTTGGAACCGTGCCATCCGGTCCTACGTTACCTAAAGCTTTAATGCCAATAATATTGAAATTTAAGAATTTCGAAGTTTCTGTTTACTGCGAACTCTGATGAGTATAAAAAGCGTTTTGGTTTTCGCGGAGAATTGGAGTGGCTTTGCTGCCAATAGAAAGAAATGAAATGTCCTTCGTTAAAGAAAATAAGTAAAATGCCAATAGAATTAATATTTTACCTTCTTCGGCCCTTTGATACGCGGATCACATTCATCCGGATTGTATCACCAATTTTTAGAGTATCTACTGGTAACTGGTAGGAGCCTGAGATTCCCTTAAATGTTACAACATCACCTGCGACACTTGAGATAGCATATGTTCCAGACTGATGTAAGCTTTTTGGGGTAGTGCAGCTAACAATAGCTGGCAAAACCCAGATTAGTTTTTTCAATAGTTATTTGTTATATCTATTAGCGAAATAATAAAATAGTCTACCAAATGTAACGCTTATGCATGAACGCACAAATAAATCACAACGTTTTTTTATTTAATTTATTGCAAGGTGGCTTGCTTTGGATTTTTCTGGAAACTTGTATTTAATTTATTTGTTTAGTAGATGAGTTTAATGATATGCAAAAAAATATTCATTTATTTTAACCTGCTACATGT
Organism: Chitinophagales bacterium; assembly: GCA_038215675.1. Lineage (GTDB taxonomy): Bacteria > Bacteroidota > Bacteroidia > Chitinophagales > Chitinophagaceae > Ferruginibacter. The sequence continues at coordinate 10,911 of JBBQQP010000029.1, forward strand.
TAAGCTTTCAAATTTTATCAATAAAAGTTACTGCTCAACGTTCGTTGTAATGTCTTATGGGTCTTGAGAAAAAAGTATAGCATATTTATGCATCTACAGCATCATATACTACTACCTTCGACCATAGATGGGCACACTCTTCAATAAATTTTAAGTGAATCGGATCGGTCTGGTACCTTGCCTGGTCAGCATCATTTGCAAAGAGCAACATCCAGGATACAGCATAGGAACTATCAATTACTTCCCGGTTGGTATTAGCAGGTTTGCCTATATGGAAATCTTTTATTGTAGCAGCTTTTGATAATTTTTTAAGGCCCTCTACCAACTGTTCACGATCTGCAATGTTTCCGGTATTCTTTAACCAAAAATATACGTGGTGTATAAAAATATGCTTCATTGATGTTGTTTTTAAATTGCTTTCGGCAAATATAGCTGTTCCTGCTAACGAAGCTTTGGAACTATCACTTAAAAAATTACGGCGGGATATCTTTTTCATAAATAAGTTTTTTCCTGCAAACCTAAATAAATTATTCAAACCAGATGGCTGAGATTGTAATGTAATAAATATGCAAATAAAAGACTGATTTAAATCTGTAGTAGTATGAACTTAAGACTGTTAATTTATTATTGAAATAAGTATTCTCTAACAAATTATGTTGAAAAAATTTACAAGCGCAAATGGAGGTTTTTACTTCTACTGTATTATAATAATTTTGATACTATTTTAACCAGTTTTGTTATTTTTTCTACTTTTAAAATGTTTAATTCGCTGTTGGTAGTTGCCTAATGTTACATTGATTTGATCAAGCAGACGTTTTTTTGTCTAAATTCACTCTTTACGATTGTTTATAGTATTATTTAAAAAGGGTTTGCAAATATGAATGACCGTATTTTTTTCCAAAAGTCTTTCACAGTTTTCATTTTTTCATTACTGATGATGAACCTGCTATTTTCACAGGATAGTGCTAACCTAATTTATTTATGGAAAAACGGAGCTCCTGGTTTTGAAAGTAAAAAAAACGAACGGGAGGAGGCCAAAGATTGGTGGGTAAATAACATCAATAATCCATCTTTAACTGTGTTTGCTGCCCCTAAGAAAATAGCAACAGGTGCCGCGGTTGTTATTTGTCCGGGCGGGGGTTTTCGCAACCTGGTATTCAATGCAGAGGGCCGTGATGCCGCGTTGTTTTTAAACAGTATTGGTGTTTCAGCTTTTGTATTAAAGTATCGCTTATTCCGTCAGGAAAATTCTCCTTATCTCCGGCAACATCCAACACAAGATATTTTTCGTGCTATGCGATTGGTACGCAGCATGGCAAATACATACGCCATTGATACTGCCAGGATTGGTGTAATGGGATTTTCTGCAGGTGGGGAAGTGGCGGGCTGGGTTGCTTATAAATACCAGGAAAAAAATTATAGCCAACCAGATGCAATTGATTTGCTGCCTGCAAGGCCGGCATTCGAGGTGCTGATTTATCCTGGCCCACTGGCTGTACCCGATTCTGTCTCAGCTTCCGCTCCGTCTGCGTTTTTACTGGCGGCCAACGATGATGAATGTTGTTCAGAGCCGATCGTAAAACTTTTGCAGTTACACCGAAAGGCGAAAGTACCCGTGGAAGTACATTTAATGTCGCAGGGAAATCACGCTTTTAATATGGGCCAACGTTCTCAATTAAAAAGTATTAAAACCTGGCCGCAAAGACTGGCTGATTGGTTAAATGATAATGGGTGGTTGACAAAGAAATGATGCAACAGACAATAGCGATGTGCTTTTTTTGTCGTAAAATTACAAACCAAGCCATTCAATCTTATTAAACACGCATTCAATATAAGTTATGAACTCACGTAGAAATTTTTTAATCAACACTGGAAAACTTACGCTCGGCACCGTACTGTTATCTTCATTTGAATTGAAGGGTAAATTAGCAGGTAATCCCGGTATCCAATTGTATACTGTTAGAAAAGAGATGCTGGAAGACGCAGCCGGCACGCTGAAAAAACTGGCAGCATTGGGTATAAAGCAAATTGAATCTGCGGGAAGTGCCAAAGGGTATTACTATGGTTTAAAGCCTGCTGAAATGAAGAAAATTTGTGCTGATTTGGGTATGAAGCTTCGCAGTGGCCATATAAGGCTGGATGATAAATGGCAGCAAACAATGGAAGATGCAGTGGCTTCCGGTCAGGAGTATCTCATTTGTTCTTCTATGCCCAGTGATGGGCAAACAGTGGATAACTATAAAAAAGTTGCCGATCAGTTTAATAAAGCCGGTGAGGCCTGTAAAAAGTTAAATATCAAATTTGGTTATCACAATCACGATTATGAATTCGAAACGGAAAACGGTACTGTATTGTATTCAGTATTGGTTGAAAATACCGATCCCGCAGTTGTTTGCATGGAACTGGATCTTGGTTGGGTAGTGGCTACGGGAAGCAATCCGCTTGACTATTTCGCAAAATATCCCGGGCGTTTTCCCCTGTGGCATTTGAAAGATATGAATCTGGCAAAAAAAGAAAGTACTGAGTTTGGTAAAGGGGGACTAGACATTAAAAAAATATTCGACGACGGAGCATTGTCTGGCATGAAATATTTTTTTATTGAGCAGGAAGAATATACCAGCACGCCCATGGAAAGCATGCAATACAATATGAATTATCTAAAAAAGTTGAAAGGATAGTGTCGTTTGTTTCAATACATTTTTAATTTGCAGTTGCAACCCTTTATCAATTTTGAAATTGCTATCATCATCATCCAAAACTGAAATATGAACAGAAGAACCGCTATTAATCGGGTTATTATTCTCTCTCTTGGCGCCATTGTGTTACCATCCTGTGGGCAGGAGAACAAGCAATTAATAAAATTAAAAAATATTCATTTAAATGCAGATGAAGAAAATATGGTGATGCAGCTGTCTGATTTAATTATTCCCAAAACGAATTTTATCGGAGCCGGAGATTTGAAGGCGCATGAGTTTGTGTTGAAAATGGCAGATGATTGCTATGATCCTGAAAAGCAAAGTAAATTTACCCGGGGTCTGAAGGAGTTTTATAAAATGGCAAAAGCTAAATACGGCCAGTCATTTAAAGATTGTACGCCGGCTCAACAAAATGAATGGCTGGGTAATGTAGAAAAGAAAAAGGAGCTGTCGGAGGATTTGTTGTTCTTTTATGAAACAACTAAACGTTACACCGTGCAGGCTTTTACATCCTCTAAAGAATACATGACAGATGTCATGAGATATAAGATGGTTCCAGGGAGCGATTTTAAAGGATGTGTGGCGGTTTAGTGGTGAATGGTGAATGTTGAAGGTAGCATAATATAGGTAGGGATCATTTTTAGTTTTTACTCTTTCTGTTGATGAGTTTATGTTTTTATCGCTGTTGATCATTGCCTATAAAATGGGAGGCTGATGGCTTCAACGTTATCTACTAACACCGTCAGCAGGTAATCAGAAACTAACTAAAACTTGACTAGATGACCTTTATTGATCATTGACAATTGACAATTCACCATCTACCATTAACAATTCACCATTGACAATTCACCATTCACCATCCACCATTCACACAACATTTTAAAAAAACATATTTAAATAATTATGGGAGACAACAACAATACATTTGATGCCATCGTAATTGGCAGCGGTATGAGCGGCGGATGGGCAGCTAAAGAATTTTGTGAAAAAGGATTGAAGACCTTGTTATTGGAACGGGGCCGCGATGTAAAACATCTGAAGGATTATCCAACCACCAATATGCTCCCCTGGGAGTTTGAGCACCGTGGGCAGGTGCCTTATGCGATTGCAAAAGAAAATCCTGTAATATCTAAATGTTATGCTTTTAAAGAAGATGCCATGCATTTTTTTGTGAAGGATAAGGAGCATCCCTACATTCAGGAAAAACCCTTTGATTGGATACGGGGCTACCAGGTAGGCGGCAAAAGTATCATGTGGGCCCGCCAAACACAGCGCTGGAGCGACTTTGATTTTGAAGGCCCCGCCCGTGATGGATTTGCTGTAGACTGGCCAATCCGTTACAAAGACCTGGCACCATGGTATAGTTATGTAGAAAAATTTGCCGGCATTAGTGGCAACAAAGATGGATTGGATGCGTTGCCAGACGGCGAGTTTTTACCACCATGGGAACTTACTTGTGTTGAAAATCATTTTAAAGAAACGGTCGGCGAACATTATAAAGACCGGCATGTGATTTATGCACGCTGTGCACACATTACCAAGCCTGAGCCCATTCATATTGAACAAGGCAGGGGACAATGCCAGGCTAGAAATTTATGCCAGCGAGGTTGCCCGTTTGGAGGTTATTTCAATGCCAATTCTACCACCATTCCATGGGCTGAAAAAACGGGCAATCTTACACTAAGGCCGCATTCTGTAGTTCATTCTATTATTTATGATGAAACAAAAGGTAAGGCTAGCGGGGTAAGGGTGATTGATGCGAATACCAAACAAGTAATTGAATTTTTCGCCAAGGTGATTTTTGTAAACGCAGGTAATCTTAACACCAATTTGGTATTGCTTAACTCTACTTCAAAGCGTTTTCCGAACGGGCTTGGTAACGACAACGGGTTGCTTGGAAAGTATGTAGCTTTTCACAACTATCGGGCAAGGATAACCGCTAAGTATGATGGGCTGTTAGCATTTAAAACAGAAAACGGCCGGGCTTCTGGTGCCTATATTCCACGGTTTAGAAATTTACGAAAACAGGAGACGGACTTTTTGCGTGGGTATGCTACCACTTTTAATGCCAACCGTTCTGATAAAACAAAACAGGAAGGTTTTGGTGAGGGACTGAAAGATGGACTGATGAAGCCAGAGTTGGGCTCGTGGAATATCGGCTCGCAGTTTATGGGCGAAACCATACCCAAGGAAACCAATTTCGTTACACTTGATAAAGAGAAAAAAGATGAATGGGGCATTCCCTTGTTGAAAATATCTATTGACTATGATGAGAATGACGAAAAGATGATCCTTGACTTTTTTGAACAATATACAGAAATGTACACTAGGGCCGGATTCACAGACATTAAAACATCCGATAGTAAACAGGCTCCCGGACTGGATATACACGAAATGGGGGGAGTAAGAATGGGTAGAGATCCTAAAACCTCTTTGTTAAATGAATGGAACCAATTGCATGAATGTAAAAATGTATTTGTAACAGACGGAGCATGCATGACTTCTACATCTACACAAAATCCATCATTGACTTTTATGGCATTAACTGCAAGGGCAAGCAATCATGCGGTGGAGTTATTGAAAAAAGGAGAGTTATAAAGTGGAGCGCTTACGATGGATCAAAAACAATAAAGTACATTTAAGTAAATAGTTTATTATGAAAAACTTCCTGCTGGCAACATTTACATTTACTGCATCTTTAACCATGGCACAAACCAATTCTATCGGCGACTTTCAAAATCATGCAGACATTGGCAATCCAAAAATTACGGGTGCAACTTCCTTTAACAACGAAACGCAGGTTTACACCTTGAAGGGAGGTGGTTATAATATTTGGTTCAACAGGGATGAATTTCATTATGCTCATCGTAAATTAAAGGGTGATTTTATGTTGACGGCGAATGTAAAACTCCAGGGTGAAGGCAAAGATCCGCATCGTAAAATCGGTTGGATGATCCGTGAATCGGAACAGGAAGATGCAGCACATATTAGTGCCACTCTACATGGTGACGGACTCACGGTTTTACAATGGCGTAAGTTGCGTGGCGCTTACATGCGGGATCCACAAGACGAAATTTTTCATTTAAAAAAGAGTGTAGAGATCATACAATTGGAAAGGATTGGTAAAGTCATCATCATGCGTACAGCCAATTTAGGAGAGCCGTTGCAGGAAGTTGGACAAACAGAAATGCCCGATATGCCGGATGAGATACTCGCTGGTTTATTCGTTTGTAGTCATAACCCGGCGGCGCTGGAAGAAGGCATTGCCTGGAATGTGCGGATTGAAAAAACAGTGCCTGACAATTACGATGGCTACAAGAATGGCGTACTGGCAAGCAGGCTTGAAATCATAAATATTTTTGATGGCAAAAGAAAAATCATTCACACAGACGAAGGCAGGTTAGAAGCACCCAACTGGTTACCAGATGGGAGAAGAATTTTGTTTAACCAAAGCGGTTCAATTTTTACCATACCAGTGGAAGGTGGTGTACCCGAAAAGTTGAATACCGGCTTTGCCAATAAAAACAACAACGACCATGTAATATCGTTTGATGGTAAAATGCTGGGCATTAGTCACCAGCGTGAGGTACTGCCAGGAGGCGGTTCCACAGTTTACGTGC
>JBBQQP010000030.1:0-17219 GCA_038215675.1 Chitinophagales bacterium
TCTAACGAAAAGGCATTTTTCAAACTGATTGAATCGATATCCGAGGTACGGAAACCCACATTATTGGAGCTTAAATACCCATAATATTTTAAAAAGCCGCCATTTTTTGTTTTGATTCTAAAGTTGGCGTCTCCCTGGTGAGCTATCGGTACCTGAAAATAATCCTGTTTTTGCTTGATGACGTTAAAAGCCAGCCAAAGGTTAGTATAATTATAAGATACGCCCCAAGAGGATTTTTTATCTTTTGCCAAATGTTGAATGCCCCCACCGACACCCACGACTGACAGGCTGAGGCTAGCTTCCGTCTTTTCAGGCAGATCATTGCTCTCGAGTATTAATGCAGAAGAAAGCGCCTGTCCATACAGCGCCGAATAGCCACCCGTACTAAAAACAGTCCCTTTAAAGAGAAAAGGGTTGAATCGGCCCCTTGTGGCGATCCCGGGGGTACTTGAAAAAAAGAAGTTGTTAACCAGGTTGCCATCCATATAGATTTTACTTTCTGTGGCGGTACCTCCTCTTACAAACAGTCCCTCGCTTTCGCCCACTTGCTGTGTACCTGGTAACGATTTGAATGCGCTGGTAAGGTCTCCATTGGCACTTGGTGTGGTTACGATGTCAAGAGAACTAAGAACAGCGCCTTTGTTTTTATCACTCGCCTCGAAGGCACCAGCAGAAATTACGACAGCCTTTAACTCAGTAATTTGCTCTTTCAGGGAGATATTTAAAGTAAGAGCGTCCAGACCTATAGTAATATTCTGCAATAGGATGTTGTATCCGGTTATAGAGAATTCCATTTGCTGTACACCTTTCTCTGTGGTTGTAAAAAAATATCCCCCTGTAGAATCGCTTGTTGCACCATCATAGGTGTTTTTTATGCTTATACTTACACCCGAAAGGGGCTTATTTTTGTTATCCGAGATTTTGCCGGTAATTTTTACCTGGGCACTGGCCCTGAAAAAACCAAGTGTTAAAGTGATGATTAATAGCTGTTTCATTTCATATAAATAAGGCACAAACATAAAGTAGTTTATTTTATAAACCAAATTAAATTTGTGTATTATTTTTATTTTTCAGCTAAATTATTCAACAGTTTTAACTGTACAAAATGAATGTAAACAATTGGTAAGTAACGTGTTAAGTAGTATAATAAACACCGTTCGGATCGCCTCTTTTACCCATAAACTTATCAACATCATAAAAAAAATATTTTTTTATGTTGGGGCAATTTGTAATTTAGCAATAGAATTTAATGGGTTAGTAAGTACAAAGGGTTAGCAAAATTGCTAACCCTTTTACTTTGTAGCAACTTCACTTTTTTATCAAAACGATGTTTTATTTGCCTTAAAGTTGATCTTTGGCTTTATCCCCTCAAATGAAAAAAGTTAGATAAACAGCAAACGAATTTTTTTTTAAATTATTATTTCCTCTAAAGTATACAAATTTAAATTTGCTACATTTAGAACCTTCTACAATTCACTTTCATCATTTTTATTTTTCAATTTTTTAGGATTTACTTTTACAGCATGAGCAAATCGAAGTCAGCATTTTTTTGTCAGAGTTGTGGTTATGAAAGTACCAAGTGGGTAGGTAAATGTCCATCCTGTAATAACTGGAATACTTTTGTAGAAGAGGTTATTGTAAAAGGGAATGATAAAAAAGAAAACAATGAATGGAAAGAATACAATGGCGTTGGAAAACTCAAGACCATTTCAATCAATGACGTAAGTAGCGCAGAAGAAAAACGAATTATTACCCAGGACGCAGAAGCGAACCGGGTTTTGGGTGGCGGTATTGTAACTGGTAGCATTGTACTGGTAGCGGGAGAGCCGGGTATTGGAAAGTCGACTTTGTTTCTACAAATCGGTTTACAATTAAAAGATGTGGTTACACTTTATATAAGTGGCGAGGAAAGTGAGCAGCAAATTAAAATGCGGGCAGATAGGGTTGGCATTAAAAGTGACTCGTTTTATTTATTGACTGAAACCAATACGCAAACGATTTTTCAGGAAATAAAAAAGTTGAAGCCTCAGTTGGTAATTGTAGATTCTATTCAAACACTACAATCGCCTTTTGTGGAAAGTGGGCCCGGGAGTGTGAGCCAGATCAGGGAATGTGCAGCGGAATTACAACGCTTTGCGAAAGAAACCCAAACACCTGTATTTTTAATTGGACATATCACCAAAGACGGCAATATCGCCGGGCCAAAGATATTAGAGCATATGGTGGACACCGTATTGCAGTTTGAAGGCGACCGAAATTATGCTTACCGTATTTTACGAACACTTAAAAACAGGTTTGGGTCAACTTCTGAACTTGGCATTTACGAAATGACCAGTGAAGGTATGCGGCCGGTGAGTAACCCTTCTGAAATTTTAATTACACAAAAAGAAGAACAGTTAAGTGGTATTGCCATTGCAGCAACCATAGAAGGTATGCGACCTCTCTTGATTGAAGGACAAGCCCTTGTAACACAAAGCGTGTATGGCACACCCCAGCGCACCGTTACTGGTTTCGATCTCCGGCGCTTGCAACTACTTTTGGCTGTTTTGGAAAAACGTGGGGGTTTTCATTTTGGCGTAAAGGACGTTTTTGTAAATATTGCCGGTGGGCTAAAGGTAGAAGATCCGTCCATTGATCTCGCCATCGTTTGTGCTTTGCTCAGCAGTTACGAAGACATTCCCATTAATCAACATTATTGCTTTGCAGGCGAGGTAGGATTAAGTGGCGAGATAAGAGCCGTTAACAGGATAGAGCAGCGAATTGCTGAAGCAGAAAAATTAGGTTTTCAAAAAATAATTGTTAGCAAATACAACACAAAATCGTTTGGTAAATTAAAATTCAATATCGAAGTGGTGCCATTGGCTAAGGTTGAAGAGTTGTACCAGTATTTGTTTTGATACACCCAAGAGGTAAACTATGATAACATTGGAAATGAAAATCCCAACATTCTTCTAAGTAACACTTGCATTTTGAGTCATTTGGCGTTTTCTTTATATCCGGTAATTTACATTTTTCATTTGAAAAAACGCTTCGGATAACTCTTCTTCTGAGTTCAAGCATTTTGATCTATGCAATTTTTAAAATCAATTGTTAATGATACAATCCATCTGTTCTATCCGCATGTATGCCTGGGGTGCGGAAGCGATTTGCTTCGAGAAGATAATTTGATTTGCTTACGGTGCATTACAGATTTACCACATACCAATTATGCACAACATGCTTCCAATCCAATAGAACAGCTTTTTTGGGGGCGGGTTCCCCTGGTGGCCGCACACAGCGAATTTTACTTTGCCAAAGAATCTACCGTACAAACACTCATTCACCAACTGAAATACAAGGGAAACCAGGAGGTTGGGATTTACATGGGCGCTTTAATGGCAAAAAGCTTGTTGAATAGTAACCGGTTTAAAAATATCGATTACCTTATACCAATTCCACTTTATCCTGATAAAGAACGGAAAAGAGGGTACAACCAGGCAGCGGTTATTTGCAAAGGAATGTCTGAGGTAATGAATGTGCCAGTATTAATTGGCAATGTAAACAGGAAGCGGTTCACTGAAACACAAACGAAAAAGCACCGAACAGAACGCTGGGAGAATGTAGAGAATAGCTTCAGAATAAACGATGAGGAAATGATGATTGGCAAAAGTATATTGCTGGTAGATGATGTAATTACAACGGGGGCCACCTTAGAAGCTTGTTGTCAAAGTATACTTGAAGTAGACCAAGTGAAATTAAGTTTAGCTACATTATCATCTGCCACCAGGTAATTATCTAAAATTGTTTTTGTACTTTTTGGTAAAATAGTAACAGGTAGTTTTAATTTGGATGCACCCGATTCCCAAACCAGATCTACCGATTGGGAAATAAACTTTAATTTTGGTTCATGACAAAAAGCGGTTTTAATAATTTCATTATAAATGCTATTTATTGCCTTTTGGCGGTGGCGCTTTGTTTCTCAACAAGTTCCTGTAAAAAAGATTCTTTTATCACAAGTAGTGATGCCGGTCTGGCTACCAGCGTAGATAGCCTTAAATACGACACGGTTTTTACAAGCATTGGCTCTATTACAAAAATGTTTAGAATAAGCAATCCTAATAACCAAAAATTGCTGATTAGCAAGGTTAAGTTAATGGGAGGGGCTACTTCGGCTTATAAAATAAATGTAAATGGCAGATTATCAACTGAAGTAAACGGTATTGAAATAGCAGCCAATGACAGCATTTATGTTTTTGTAACGGTCAACATCAATCCAAATGTTGCCAATCTGCCTTTTATTGTAAAAGATAGTATCCAAATTTTGTATAACGGGAATAGCCGTTTTATACAATTGGAAGCATTTGGGCAGAATGCCAATTTTTTGCGCAACAGAATCATCAAAGGCAATATTACTTGGACCAATGACCTACCCTATGTGATTTTAGGGAGTTTGCGTGTGGATACAACAGCTGTACTTACAATCAATTCTGGGTGCAGAATTTATGCTCATGCCGATGCTCCGGTAATTGTAGATGGCACGCTGCTGGTAAATGGAACAAAGCAGCAAACTGTTTTATTTTCGGGCGACAGGCTGGACGATGAATATCGGGATTACCCGGCAAGCTGGCCTGGCATTTATTTCAGGGGGAGGAGCAAAAGCAATGTCTTAAAATTCACTACAGTAAAAAATGCCTACCAGGCAGTGGTAGCCGAGCAACCCTCCGGAAATGCAAACCCTAAAATTATTCTGCAGCAATGTATTGTAGATAATGCCTTCGATGCTGGCATCCTTTCTGTTAACAGCAGCCTGCGTGTAGATAATAGTTTAATCAGCAATTGTGGCAGAAATATCCAGATTCTTTATGGAGGTGATTACTCATTTACCAATTGCACGGTAGTAGCTTATTCTAACTATTTCAGTCATAAATATCCGGTACTTTCTGCTGCCAACTTTGCAACACAGAATGGCATTACCTTTACAAACGGTTTGACGGCAACCTTCCGCAATTGTATCTTTTGGGCAGAAAATAGTTCTGTAGATGATGAGATCAATATTGCAAAGCAGGGAACGGATAATTTCAACGTTACATTTGATCGTTGCTTATACAAAGCTAAAAATGATCCCGGCAACAGTATTTTTACAGCACCCATTAAGAATCAAAATCCATTATTTGACAGCATTGACGTTTCAAAACGTTACTTTGATTTTCATATTTCTAATAATAGCCAGGCTCCCGGAATTAATAAGGGCGTTAATACCGGGTTTTTGAAAGACCTCGACGATAAGAACCGAAACAATGGCTTACCCGACCTTGGGTGCTACGAGAAACAATAACAGACTAATTTTATACAATTCAACAAAATCTCTTTTTAAACGTTTATAAAAAAAATTAAATCATGTTAAAACTATTAGTTATCTCCACTATGCTTTTTTCCTGCATGGCAAACACAAATACAGTTTCTATGAACAATGAAGTTTCAAATCCAGTCAATGTAATCAAAAAATCAATTTATGATTTTAAAGTCGACGCCTTAGATGGTACCACTATTGATTTTGCCCAGTATAAAGGCAAAAAAATATTAATCGTAAATACCGCTTCTGAATGTGGCTATACAAAGCAGTATGAGGGATTACAGGCTTTGTACGAAAAGTATAAGGATCGTTTGGTAATAGTTGGTTTTCCGGCCAATAATTTTGGTGGACAAGAGCCAGGTTCCAATTCAGAAATTAAAGAGTTTTGCAAAAAGAATTACGGTGTTACCTTCCCAATGGCCGCTAAGATTTCTGTAAAAGGAGATGATACAGCGCCCGTTTACAAATGGCTTTGCAGCAAAAACGAAAATGGTGTGTTAGATGCGGAAATTAAATGGAATTTTAATAAGTTTTTAATTGATGAGAAAGGCAATATGGTTGCCAAGTTTGATAGTGGGGTTTCCCCAATGAGCGCAGAACTTACCAGTAAGCTATAAATTTAAAACACATGTTAAGAGGCATCCCGGGTTTTAAAACTTTGGATGCCTTTTTTTATTTTACTTTGCGGTGTGCAATTCGAAAAAGTAATAGGACAAAAAGATACGAAGGAACAATTGGTTCAAATGGTGCAGCATAACCGGCTGAGTCATGCATTGTTGTTTTTAGGAAAGGAAGGTAATGGTGGTCTTTCATTGGCCATGGCATTTGCCCAGTATATCGTTTGCGAAAAAGTAAACGGGAGAAAAAAATCAACGGCCCCTGAATCTTCTTTATTTGGAGAGCCCAAGCCTGTTGAAAGTGGCCCAGTAATTCAAATAGATGCTTGCGGTTTTTGTAATGGCTGTATAAAGGCAAACCAACTCGTTCACCCGGATATTCACTATGCCTACCCCGTAATACCCAAAAAAGCCGGTGACAAACCAATCAGCACCGATTATATCAGTCAATGGCGTGCGTTTGTTGTCGATAACCCGTACGGAAATGTGTTTGATTGGCTGCAATTTATTGGTGCCGAAAATAAACAGGGTAACATTACCTCCGAGGAATGCAATGACATCACCCGGAAAATCAGCTTAAAGAGTTTTGAGAGTGAGTATAAAGTATTAATCATATGGATGCCGGAATACCTCACAAAAAATGGTAATAAGCTCCTCAAACTGATTGAAGAGCCCCCGCCCAATACCTTATTTCTGCTGGTGGCCGAAAACGAAGACCTGATATTACCAACTATTCTGTCGAGAACACAGCTGGTGAAAATCCCCTTGTTGACTAATTTGGAGGTTGAATCAGCCCTTGCAATGAATGTAGCGGTGCCCATTGAAAAGGCGCAGCAGATAGCCGCCTTGAGTGAAGGCAACTACAGAGAAGCATTACAGTTATTGCAACATGCTGATGACGACTGGCAGGTAACATTGAGAGAATGGTTGAATATGATCTCCAAAAAAAATCTTGCCGGCCAGGTGAAGTGGATAGATGATATGAGCAAGCAAGGCCGGGAAAAGCAGAAGCAGTTTTTAAAATTCTTCACCCATTTACTGGAGCAGGCCGTTCGGTTAGCAGTGGTGAGTGGAAATGATGCAGCCGTGTTTTCAATCGCAGACAATGAAAGGGATTTTGCGCTTCGGCTAAACAAGTTGTGCAATATCAACCAGCAGGAAGCAATTGTTCATGAACTGGACAAGGCCAGTTATTACATTGAGCGTAATGCCAACGGTAAAATGTTGTTTCATGCACTCTCCATTAAGTTGTATCATATTATTAATAACAATTCATTAATTTTGACGAATTGAGGAAAAGGAACTGAGGACTTGGTTGGAATCGAGATTGGGATTTTGCATTATGTAACGTTTATCTCAGCTATACCAACATCATTGTGTAATCTGAACCCCCGTTGATAAAACGGGTATATTTATACGGAATACTTTTATTAAACAGATCTAACCATCCGAATGATAAATGTTGTATAAGTTATAAGTGCTCAAAACCGGCTCCGCAAAGCTGCAAATGTACAAGAGTGCGACGCCAATGAAGTTGAACCAGGAAATATAGCTGGGTTAATGATTGCCTAATAAAAAATGCCCGCTGTTTCCGAAATGGCACTTATATTCTATCTCCCTTTTCCCTTTTGGTGGATTTTTTATTTTTAACTTTTTTAAATAAGCTAAATATGGCATGTGGAAGTTGTGGAACGGGCAGTACTCCCGGAGGTTGTCAAAGTCACGGAAGTTGTGCAAGCGGAAGTTGTAACAGGATGAATGTGCATGATTGGCTTGCAAATCTTCCTTTTAGCGATCCCGAAAGTGGTTGCCGGATTGTGGAGGTAAGTTTTAACAACGGCAGCCGGAAAGATTATTTTAAAAATACAACTACTCATTTTTTTGAAAAGGGTGATATCATTGCCGTAGAAGGAGTAAGTGGTTTTGATGTAGGCAGCGTGAATATGACCGGCGAGCTTGTTCGTTTACAATTGAAGAAAAACAATATCAAGGAAGAAAGCGGTGATATCAAGAAGATTTTGCGCAGGGCGAATGATACGGACCTCAATAAATGCAAAGAGACAAAGGCGAGGGAAAAAGATGTAATGATCCGCAGTCGTGCCATTGCGAAGCAACTCAACCTTGATATGAAAGTAGCCGAAGTTGAAATACAGGCAGACGGACGAAAGGCAACTTTCTTTTACATTGCTGATGACCGGGTTGATTTTAGGGAGTTGATAAAAATATATGCCGGCGAATTTAAAGTGAAGGTGGAAATGAAGCAGATTGGCGCCCGCCAGGAAGCTGGCAAGGTAGGCGGAATTGGTAGTTGCGGCCGTGAACTTTGCTGTAGCACGTGGCTTACCGATTTTAAAAGTGTAAATACCAATGCAGCCCGATATCAGAATTTAAGCATCAATCAAACAAAACTGAGCGGCCAGTGCGGTCGTGTAAAATGTTGTTTGAATTACGAATTGGATACCTACCTGGATGCATTACAGAATTTTCCGGATGATTGTGATATGATAGAAGTAGCCAGAAACCGTGCGTTTTTGGTGAAGAAGGATATCTTCAGGAACCTGATGTGGTATACCATGCCCGACAGTAACAAGCAATATCCGTTAACCATTGAAAGTGCAAAAAAAATAAAGGCGCTCAATCGCCAGGGAATAAAACCCGATGAGTTGGAAACCGTGGAAGTAGTTAGTAAAAAGCCGGTGGAAATAGAGCCGACTTATGTGGATGTAGTAGGGCAGATCAGTTTAAAAAGTCTGGAAAAGACCAGCCGCAAAAGGAGAGACAACGAAAGAGGTCAGGGCCATCAACAAGGAGGAAGGTCACAAGGCGGCAGATCCGAGGGAAATGAACAAAGAGGGCAGGGAGGACCACCGGGGCCCAATAATCAAAACAGGCCTCAGCAACGTGCACCTCAAAACCGGGAAGGTCAAGGGCAGCAGCGTCCACCACAAAGCAGGGAAGGACAGGGGCAACAGCGTCCACCACAAAACCGGGGAGGTCAGGGTCAGCAAAGGCCACCACAAAACAGGGAAGGGCAAAATCAACAACGTCCATCCCGTGATGGGCAGCAACCACAACAGCGGCAAGGTGGGCAGCAAAATGCAGGCAGGCAAGGGCCACCGCCAAACAGGCAACCCCAGCGTCCCCCCCAAAATCGTGGCAATCAAAATAAACCCAAACAAGGGCCCGATAGCAACGAAGAAAAAAATATAACGAATTAATAAACTAAACGTCGGGTTTTTACACCTGGCGTTTTTATTTTTGTATCATAATTTTCTGCATGTCAATCATAGTTCAAAATCTTTCTAAAATGTACGGCACCCAAAAAGCCGTAAATAATATTTCGTTTGAAATTAATAAGGGAGAAATTGTTGGCTTTTTAGGTCCGAATGGAGCCGGAAAAAGTACTACTATGAAAATTATTACAGGTTACCTGGAGGCCGATGCAGGGTCAGCAAAGGTCTCCGGCGAAAGAGTAAGCACCGGCTCACTAAGTACAAAGAAAAAAATTGGTTATCTGCCGGAGGCAAACCCGCTTTATTTTGATATGTATGTAAGAGAGTATCTTGAATTCATTTCAAATATCCACGAAATAAAAAATCAGCAACAGGCAATTGAAAGGTCGATTGCTACAACAGGATTAACACAGGAGGCCAATAAAAAAATTGGTCAGTTGAGTAAGGGCTATAAACAGCGGGTTGGCCTGGCAGCAGCATTGATACATGATCCGGAAGTGCTGATTTTAGATGAGCCTACTTCAGGGTTGGATCCGAACCAAATTGTTGAAATCAGGGAAGTGATCAAATCACTTGGACAAAATAAAACAGTCTTGTTTTCATCGCACATACTGCAGGAAGTGCAGGCCATTTGCGATCGGGTGATTATTATCAATAAGGGGAACATAGTAGCGGATGACAAGCTTAGTAATTTGCAAAAGGGCGATAGCGACCAGTCTGTCGTAATTGTAGCTTTTAAAGAGAATATAGCCGTCGGGATACTCGCAGCATTGGATTTTGTAACCGGGGTTGATTTAATGCAAGTCCATTCACAAGGAACAGATCAACCGACAAATACCAGTTATAAATTAATGACCACCAACCCGGATGCAGTAAAAAAGCAGCTGATGGAGTTAAGTTTTAAAAATAATCTCAATATTGTTTCGCTGCAAAGTGAAAGCAATAGCCTTGAAGAGATTTTTAGAACGCTGACTGCTACAACCATTCAAAATAATTTTAATCAATAAAACGATACAATCATGAGTTACATCGCAAGCATTTATGCCCGCCAGATTCTCGATAGCCGCGGCAATCCAACAGTAGAAGTTGACGTAATAACAGAAAATGAAAACCTGGGCCGTGCTGCCGTTCCAAGTGGAGCAAGCACCGGTATTCACGAGGCCATGGAGTTAAGGGATAACAATAAAAAATTATTCGGTGGTAAAAGTGTATTAAAAGCAGTAAAAAATGTAAACACTATTTTGGCAGAAAACCTGCTGGGATGGGATGTAACTGACCAGGCAGGCATCGATTCGATGATGATTGCATTGGATGGCACTGCAAATAAAAGTAAATTAGGTGCTAACGGAATGTTGGCAGTAAGTCTGGCCGTTGCAAAAGCAGCTGCTTTGGAAACCAATCTACCTTTGTATCGCTATATTGGTGGTACAAATGCAAAGATTTTACCGATACCAATGATGAATATACTAAATGGTGGTGCACATGCCGATAATAAAATAGATTTTCAGGAATTCATGGTTATGCCGATTGGTGCATCTACTTTTAGCGAAGGCCTTCGGTGGGGTGTTGATATTTTTCATTCGTTGAAAACCGTTTTGAAGAAAAAAGGCTTCAGCACAAACGTAGGCGATGAAGGCGGATTTGCTCCCAATATCCAAAGTAATGAAGAAGCCATTGAAACGGTGTTAACCGCCATACAGGCAGCAGGTTATAAAACCGGTAGCCAGATTATGATTGCAATGGATGCAGCAAATAGCGAATTATGGAATTCAAAAGAAAAGAAATACATTTTCCACAAAAGTGATGGCAAGAAAATGACAAGCGAAGAATTGGTTAAATACTGGGGAAGCTGGGTAAAGCAATATCCTATTTGTTCTATTGAAGATGGTATGGCGGAAGATGACTGGAAGGGCTGGAAAATGCTGACTGAAGAAGTGGGTGCTAAATGCCAGTTAGTTGGAGATGATTTGTTTGTGACCAACGTTACCCGTTTAGAAAGAGGTATTAAAGAAGAAATCGCAAATGGCTTATTGGTAAAAGTAAACCAGATTGGTACTTTAACTGAAACCATCAATGCAGTCAGCATGGCGCAGCAAGCTGGTTATAACACCATTATGAGCCATCGCAGCGGTGAAACGGAAGATACCACCATCGCTGATCTTGCAGTAGCTTTAAATTGTGGCCAGATAAAAACTGGTTCTGCCAGCAGAACAGACCGTATTGCAAAATACAACCAGTTAATCCGTATTGAAGAATTGCTGGGAGATACTGCCATTTATCCAAAAGGAAAGATTAAATTTGGTAAATAGCGGATAAATCCCTGGTGGTGGAGGCTATTTCAATGATTTAATAATGGAAAATGATTTCGATAACACAGGATCTTCTAAGTCCCTCTTTTGGAGAGGCTTAGGGAGACTGTACTTTTTAAGAAATAAATATTTGCTTGCAGTGAGTTTTTTCCTGGTTTGGATGTTTTTCTTTAATGAAAAGGATCTCATTTCAGAATTCAAGAGAAAAGCAAAGCTTAACGATTTACAGAAAAGTGAGCAACACCTTAGTGAAACCATTAAAGAAACTAAATTTGAATTGAGCCAGCTAAAAACAAATGCCCAAACCATAGAAAAATATGCCAGAGAAAAATATTTGATGAAGAAAGACAATGAAGATTTGTTTATCATTTCGCCTGAGGATGCTAACAAATAATTCACATATAAAGACAATAATCAGGCAGTAAGGTCGTTTATAATGCAGGATTTGAATAATATTTTTAAACAAGCAACTAAAATTGCCTATGCACAGTTTTACACAGGAAGACCTTGTACAGTATCTGTATAAAGAATCTTCTCCGGAAAAATCAGCCGTTTTAAAGGCAGCGCTAGAAACCGATTGGATTCTGCGTGAAAAGTATGATATTATTTCTTCAGCTATTGGAAGTCTGGAAAAAATATCTCTTTCGCCCCGAAAGATTGCTGTAGACAATATTTTAAATTACGCCGAAAGGTCGATTTCAGAACTTTCATCGGAAGTTTAAAAACCCGATTCGGTATTTAATTTACTTTCGTCCCGCAAAAAACGGGACGATTTTTTTATGACTAAACAGCAACGTTACCAACACATCATTGATTATTTTTTATTTCATACGCCCGATGCGGAGACGGAACTATTATATGATAACCCATATCAATTATTGGTAGCAGTTATCCTTTCCGCCCAATGTACCGATAAGCGGGTAAACCTTACAACGCCTGCAATATTTCGCAAATATCCTGACCCGGAAAGCTTGAGTACGGCAACTGTTGCAGATGTTTTTGCGCTAATCAGAAGCATTTCTTATCCAAACAATAAAGCGAAGCATTTGGTGGGAATGGCAAATATGGTGATGCAAAAATTTGATGGCAAGATCCCAATGACAGTAGAAGAACTGGTTGAATTGCCTGGTGTTGGTAGAAAAACGGCAAATGTAATAACTTCCGTGATCGATAACCAGCCTAATATGGCGGTCGATACGCATGTGTTCAGGGTAAGCGCCAGAATTGGATTGACTACCAATGCAAAAACACCGCTCGCCACCGAAAAGCAATTGATTCGGCATATCCCAACTGCTTATGTTTACAAGGCACATCATTGGTTGATTTTACATGGGAGATATATTTGCACTGCACGAAGCCCTAAATGCAGCGAATGTGGTATAAAAGAAGCCTGTAAATTTTACTACAAGAACCAGAAGGCTAAAATTTAATTACAAAACATTCGTTTAATTTGTATCAAAATTGGCACAGGGTTAAATTTGTTGTATATATTTAATATTAATAAATGATTTTTATTTTCATGAAGAATATAAAGCTTATAGTTATAGTAGCAATATTGATGGCTTCTTTTAATCAAACAGTATTTGCGCAGTTTTATTTTTTCGACAAAGACTACTACGATACTCCGTTGATGTTTGAGGTGGGAGGTTCTTTGGGGGTGATGAATTGTTTGACAGATGTCGGGGGGAGAAAAGGCAATGGAGGGCCTTTTTTAAAGGACCTTAATATTGGGAACAATCGGTTTAATGGAAGTATTTATTTAAATGCACTCTACAAATATGCCGTTGGTATCCGGTTGGAAGGCACTTTTGGACAAATTAAAGCTTATGATAGTATTTTATTTGCAGTACGTAAAACAACGCAGGGCCGCTATGAACGAAGTTTGCAGTTCCAGAGCAAAATTACCGAGGTGTCAGTAATTGCAGAGTTTCACCCCTTATTCATATTTATTAACTGGCTTAACCGGGATAATGAACCACCAAGGTTATCACCCTACCTTGCTGCCGGAGTCGGTTTTTTTTCGTTTAATCCACAAGCAAAATTAAATAATGCATGGATTGATTTGCAACCGTTAAGTACTGAAGGGCAAGGATTTGCTGAATACCCGGATCGAAAGGTTTACAAACTTACACAACTTAGTTTTCCTGTGGGTGTCGGATTGAAGTACGAACTTTCATCAAGGGTTAATCTGCGCTTAGAAGCACTAAGCCGGATTTTGACCACTGATTACCTGGACGATTTAAGTACCCGTTATATTGATCCGAAGGTTTTTCAAAAATACTTATCAGGCACGCAACTAAGCAATGCCCTTGCTTTAAATGACCGGAGAAGTAAGACCAATCCCGAGTATCCAGTTAATCCTGTTGGTGGCCAGCTCCGTGGTAATCCAACTGATAATGATTCTTATTTCACTTTCAACATCAAGGTAGGTATGACTTTTGGAAGAGAAAAAATTCAACGTGGATACACTCCTCAACGTTTCTAATACTTTACTACAGCCTATTGCTGAACCGCCGATATTAAAAAAGGTGCTGATTATTCAGTACCTTTTAAATAAAATTTATGACCCTACAGGTTTTACAACATCTTTTTAATTTCTTCTATCAATTCACCTTTCGTGATAGGTATGCCCATTATTTTATTATAGGGCTTCGCATCCACAAAATACACATCCCGGATAATTTTTATCAATTGACCATTGTTGATTTCAGGAATCAGTACATGATCAAAGTTTTTGATGATGTCACCCAGGTTTTTTGGGAAAGGCCGGATGTATCGCAGGTGTGCATGAGAAACGGAATGACCGTCTTCCTGCAATTCTTTACAAGCACTTTTTATAGCACCATAGGTACTTCCCCAGCCAATTACCAGTACTTTTCCTTTTTCTTCACCACTGTCTAATTTTTGCTCGGGAATGTATTCTGCAATCAGGTCGACTTTCTTCTGCCTGGTTTTAACCATCAGCTGGTGATTGTCTGAATCGTAACTGATATTACCGGTAACGTCCTGTTTTTCCAAGCCCCCTACACGGTGTTCCAAACCAGCCGTACCTGGTATCGCCCATGGTCTTACCAGTTTCTCATCTCTTTTATAGGGTTGAAATTTGCCATTTACGTCCAGATCCGACGCTATATTTTGTGAGGCAAAGGAAACTTTGATTTCAGCAAGATCTGCTGCGGTCGGAAATTTCCATGGTTCAGCACCATTGGCAATATAGCCATCGCTCAGGAAAATTACCGGAGTCATATGTTGAATACTTATTCTTACTGCTTCGTAAATGGCACTAAAGCAATCGCTTGGAGTAGAGGCTGATATTACCGGCATCGGGCACTCGCCATTGCGGCCGTAATACGCCTGCATTAAATCGCTCTGCTCCGTTTTGGTTGGCAAACCAGTGCTTGGTCCGCCTCTTTGTACATTGATGATGATCAGCGGTATTTCCAGCATTACTGCCAGACCCATTGCCTCTGCTTTTAACGCAATACCGGGACCACTGGTAGTCGTGACAGCCAGGCTACCACCATAACTGGCGCCGATACAGGAAGTGATCGCTGCTATCTCATCTTCTGCCTGGAAAGTTTTTATAGCAAAGTTTTTATATTTACTGAGTTCGTGTAAAATGTCAGAAGCGGGCGTAATAGGGTAACTGCCTAAGAACAACTGCAGGCCGCTTTTTTGAGAGGCTGCAATTAAGCCATACGATAAAGCCTGGTTGCCCATGATAGAGCGGTACATGCCCGGCTCCATCTTTGCCTTTTCAACGCTGTAGCGGGAAGTAAATGTTTCGGTAGTGTCGCCGTAATTATAACCTGCCTGTAATGCTTTTACATTACTTTCAAATATCTCTGGTTTTTTGCCAAATTTATCCTGTAGGAATTGAATGGTATTATCCACCTCCCTATTGTACATCCAATACAAAAAGCCCAGTACAAACATATTTTTTGCCCTGTCTTTTTCCTTCATCCCCATCGTGAAATCCTTCAGCGCTTCCCGGGTCATTTTGGTAACATCCATTTTAATCAGCTCGTAAGAATCAAGGCTGTTATCTTCCAACGGATTAATGCCCTCGGGGTAATTTGCCAGTCGCAGGTTTTTTGCATCAAAGCCTTCTATATTGGCAATGATAATGCCACCGGGTTTTAGTCCCTTTAAATTTACTTTTAAGGCAGCAGCATTCATGGCTACCAGCACATCACATAAATCACCGGGCGTAAAAATGCGGTCACTGCTAAAGCGCAACTGGTATCCGCTTACGCCGGGTAGGGTACCTATCGGGGCACGAATCTCGGCCGGAAAATCAGGGAAAGTTGCCAGGTCAATACCCAGCAAAGCGGTGTTGTTGGTAAACTGGCTGCCGGTTAATTGCATACCGTCGCCGCTATCGCCTGCAAATTTGATTACTACTTCTTTTAAAACCTGTTCTTTAATCATATGGTCAATCATTAGAAATTACTGCAAGGTACGTTGAAATTATTTTTTATTAACAACGAACAAAATCTTTCTGTAGTATCTTTTACAGGGTTAAACGCTAAATGAAAGTAACAATCATTTTAAAGTAGCAGCTCATGCTTTATCCAATAGTTACAAGGCATTGGAGAACAACAAAAATTAACATGTCCAACAAATATTTTTTGGCAGGGATAGCCTGAAATGAATTAATTTTAATGCTTAAAAAATATAACTATGGACCTATTCAAATCTGGTAATCCTACACTTACAGAAAAAGCTTTTAAAAATACGGAGTATATCGATTACAACAATTCGATGACGGTGAGGGGTACTCTAAACAAGTTTGGCTTTATGTTTTTAATGCTGCTGGGCACTGCCTTTTATTCGTGGAAAGAATATGCAACCGGTGGTGATGTACAGTCACTCATCTGGGGCGGAGCAATCGGTGGGTTGGTAATTGCGCTGGTAATTATGTTTAAAAAAGAATGGTCGCCCTACCTTGCTCCATTGTATGCGTTGCTGCAAGGATTGTTTATTGGAGCCATATCTGCTTATTACAATCAGGCCTTCGCAGGAAAGATGCCCAACATCATTATGAATGCGGTTGGCTTAACCTTTGGCACTGCCATTGGAATGTATTTGTTGTACAGTTTTAAAATAATACAGGCAACAGAAAAATTTAAAGCCATCATTTTTACAGCAACCGCTGGCATTGGCATCTTTTATTTAATTGCGCTGGTACTTAGAATGTTTGGCATTCAAATGGCTTTTTTGCACGAAGGCTCGCTGATGGGAATTGGCTTTTCGTTGGTGGTAGTTGCCGTTGCAGCGCTTAACCTGATTTTAGATTTTGATATGATGGAAAAAGGGGCCGCCGCCGGTGCCCCCAAATATATGGAGTGGTATGGTGCATTTGGTTTAATGGTTACCATTGTTTGGTTGTACTTAGAAATACTTCGGTTGCTGAGTAAATTGAGTAGCAGGAAATAATTGGGTGAGTGGGCTGTGGTGAATGGTGAATGATGAATGATGAACCCTTTGGGGTTTACTATTTTTGGCTGATTATATTTTAAGGTTGTTCCGGTAAAAGGGAACAGCCTTTTTTATTTTTGGGATACGTACTAAAAAACTTTAGATTGCGGAACAGGTTCAACTACTTTTGCACTTTAAAAAACGGGGTAGGTATGGCGCAAACCGCTAAAATACCTCGTAGTCATTTTTCGTTGGCTATTTATTTAATTAAAAGATCCTGTAATAATTCCGGATTCTAAGGCATACA
>JBBQQP010000031.1:0-17122 GCA_038215675.1 Chitinophagales bacterium
GACATGCGGATGGATCAGCGGCAAAAAAATACAGCTGCTGATATACTTAAAAATTTCACGGAATTACAGTTACACAAATTGCTGGAACAATACGGGGAAGTGACCAACTCAAAAACCCTGGCTAAAATCATTGTACAGCAAAGAGCACTGATGCCGATCAAAACCATCAATCAATTTAAACAGGCGGTACAATCTGCGGTGAAGGGGATACCGCAAAAATACTTTGCCCAGGTTTTTCAGGCATTGCGCATTGAGGTAAACGACGAATTGGGAGCACTAAAGGAATTATTACAACAAATACCGACGTTGTTAAAACCAGGTGGTCGGGTTGCCATTATTACCTTCCATTCGCTGGAAGACAGAATCGTAAAAAACTTTTTTAAAGCAGGCAGTTTTTCCGAAGCGGAAGTAGATGAGGTATACGGTGTAAAACCGGAGAATCCGTTTATCATCGTTACCAAAAAACCCATATTACCGGGGGTAATTGAAACAAAACAAAACAAACGGGCCAGGAGTGCAAAGTTGAGGGTGGCAGAAAAAAAATAGCAATCGAAATCTGGAAGCCTGATAAATAAACTTGAAAATAATGCTTGAGGATAAATATACACAACAGGAGCAACCATTGCCCACCAGGTTTGACTGGAAGAAACTGCTGAGTCATAAGTGGGTGGTGCGGAATATACCGTTTTTCTTGTTTTTGGCAGTATTGGCGGTATTGTATATCTATAATGGACACAATGCTGATAAGTTGACAAGAAAGATAAGTGCGACAGAAAAACATATTAAAGAGTTGGAATACGAATACAAGACAATCAAGAGTGAAGTAATTTTTAGAAGTAAAGCAAGCGAACTGGTAAAAGTGGTAGAGCCCCTGGGACTTAAGGAGTTAACTACTGCGCCAGTTTCGCTGTCACCTGCCACTTCAGATAATAAATAATACCTGATGATAAAGAGGCTAATATTTATACAATACCTGATTAAAAATAATTTAAAAACAGCAGCACCAGGGGTTTATTGATCAAAATTTTGGATATAAAAAAAGACATATTGTGGCGGGTTTATCTCTGTTTTATAGGGATAATAGCACTGGGAGCAGTGGTGTTGGGCAGGGCTATTTATATCCAACAGGTAGAAGGTGCCTTCTGGCAAAGCATGGGTGATAGCTTGCATTTAAAATATGTGCCGCTTGGCGCAGAACGGGGAACCATTTTTAGCGAAGATGGTAATATGTTAAGCACCTCCATTCCCATCTTTGATGTGTATGTAGATTTTGGCGCAGAAGGATTGAGAGCGAAAAATGGCAAACGTTTTAAAGACAATGTAGACTCCCTGGGTATTTCTCTCGCCAATCTTTTTGGTGATAAAACCAGGCTGGAATATAAAAAGGAATTACAGCTGGCGTACAAAAATAAAGACCGGTATTATGCACTTAAAAAGAAAATCTCTTTTGTAGAATATGCACGGTTGCGTGATTTTCCATTGGTAAGACAAGGCAGAAATAAAAGTGGATTCATCATAGATCCAAGGGATAAGCGCATCAATCCCTATGTATTACTGGCTAACAGAACCATTGGTTTATCAAGGGACAACGCAAAATTGAATGTAGGCCTTGAGCAGAGTTACGATAGTTTATTAAGAGGCAGATCCGGTCAGCGGTTGATGCGTTATATCGCTGGTGCTTATATGCCGGTGGAAGGTGCGGAAGTGGAACCTGAAAATGGCAGGGACATCATTACAACATTGGACACCTACATGCAGGATGTAGCTGAAAGCGCCCTCATGAAAATGCTGATTGGCAATAACTCTACCCATGGTACTGTAATTGTAATGGAAACGGCCACAGGCAAAATCAAGGCGATTGCCAATCTGGGCAAACAGGTAGACGGTTCTTATTCAGAAGATTTGAATTATGGATTTGGTAAAACCACCGAGCCCGGTTCCATCTTCAAACTGGCAACACTCATCAGTTTAATGGAAGATAAATATGTAAATAAAAACAGCATCGTGGATTGTGAAGGTGGCGCAAAATTATTTTATGGACTAAGGATTAAAGATGCCCATTTGGGCGCCGGTAACATCACAGTTAAAGAGGCCTTTTATACCAGTAGTAATGTGGCGTTTGCGAAACTGGCCGACCAGTATTATCATCACCAGCCTTCTAAATTTGTCAATCATTTGCATGATCTCCGTTTAGATACCATGACGGGTATTGATATAACGGCCTCTTCCGGAAAACCGACCATTAAAAAGCCGACCAATCGTAGCTGGGCCAAAACAACCATTCCTTACATGGCCCATGGTTATGAAGAACTGGTAACTCCCTTGCACATGCTGATGTTGTACAATGCAGTGGCAAACAATGGCACCATGATGAAGCCTTACCTGGTAAATGCCGTAACGGAATATGGCGTGGATGTAAAGAGAATTCAACCGGTGGTTTTGGTAGATAAAATATGTAGTGAAGAAACGCTTGCCGAATTAAAAGATTGCCTGTCTGCTGTGGTGGATAGCCTACATGGCACTGGCCATAAAATATTATACGATTCTACCTATTCCATTGCAGGTAAAACCGGCACAGCGGTAACGGCTTTGGATAACAGAGGATATAATAAAGGAAATAAAATATACCAGGCTTCTTTCATTGGTTACTTTCCGGCTAATCAGCCAAAGTACACAATGGCCGTTGTGATTCAGAATAGCAACGAGTCAAAATTGATTTATGGCGCGGATGTTTCCGGTACAGTGTTTAAAGAAATCAGTGATAAAATTTATGCACGCTTTCTAAGTACCCGAAAGTTTACAGAGCCATTGGTTCAGGATACGTTGCAGTACAATTATTATGGCATGAAGAATGAATTGAATTCAATTTTTAGCTGGTTGAATGTTCCATTTATTGATTCAGCTGCTGGTGGTTATTGGAGAACAATGAGCATGCAAAATAATACGGCTGTGTTGAATAAGCCAACCAATAATAGCGATGTAAAATTAATTACGCCGAGTGTGATAGGGATGGGCTTGAAAGACGCCGTTTATTTACTGGAGAATAAAGGATTGAGAGTAGTGGCAAGCGGCCGGGGCAGGGTTTTAAATCAGTCATTATTATCAGGTGCCATATTTAAAAAAGGACAAACTGTAACCCTGCAATTAAATTGATTTTAAAAGATATACTATATAAAGTTAGCATCAGGTCAGTAAAGGGTAATACCGGCATTGAGGTGAAGGATTTGCAAATTGACTCCCGTAAAGTGAGTGTAGGCAGTTGTTTCATTGCTTTAAAAGGAAGCGCCAACGATGGCCACCACTTTATCAAAACGGCTATCGCAAACGGTGCTACTTCGGTTATCTGCGAAACACTGCCTGCAACAACGAACGATGAAATAACCTGGATACAGGTAGAAAACAGTGCTGTGGCTGCTGGCTTTGTAAGTCATAATTTTTATGGGGAGCCTTCTTTGAAAATGAAACTGGTAGGCGTTACCGGTACCAACGGAAAAACTACTATTGCTACTTTATTGTGGAAATTATTTTCTGCCCTTGGGTACAAATGTGGTTTAATCAGCACCGTTCAAAACCAGATAGGGGATAAGATCATTTCATCAACACATACAACGCCAGATGCAGTTAGCGTAAATGCCTTACTCAGTCAGATGGCAGTTGCCGGTTGTCAATATGTTTTCATGGAGTGCAGTAGTCATGCCATACACCAGCATCGCATTACAGGATTGCAATTTGCAGGGGCGCTGTTTAGTAATATATCGCATGATCATTTAGATTATCATAAAACCTTTGATGAGTATATCCGGGTAAAAAAATCATGGTTCGATGCATTGCCTTCATCCGCATTTGCCATCAGCAATGCAGACGATAAACGTGGAATGGTGATGTTGCAGAATACCGTGGCAAAAAAGTATTACTACAGTCTTAAAACCATGGCTGACTTTAAGGGTAAAATCCTTGACAATAGTATTACCGGTTTGCACATGATGGTAAATGAAACCGAAGTTTATTTTAGAATGATCGGTGAATTCAATGCATATAATTTATTGGCAGTATTTGGTGCAGCGATTTGTTTGCAAGAAGATAAAAATATAGTGCTTCAATTGTTGAGCAGTTTGGATGGCGCAGAAGGAAGGTTTGATTTTATCGTGAGTGCGAACGATAAAATTATTGGCATCATCGATTATGCGCACACACCCGATGCGTTGCTGAATGTGTTGGCAACCATTAAAAAATTGCGACAAGGGCACGAACGAATTATAACAGTAGTAGGCTGTGGTGGAGACCGGGATAAGACGAAGCGGCCGGTGATGGCAGAAGTGGCTTGTGAATACAGCGATCGGGTAATTTTTACAGCGGATAATCCACGCAGTGAAGATCCTTTTGACATATTGCGGGAGATGGAGGCAGGGGTAAATGTAGTAGCAAGAAAAAAATACATCACCATCGCCGACAGAAAAGAAGCCATTAAAACAGCAGTTAGTTTGGCAGCAGGTGATGATATTATCTTGGTAGCAGGAAAAGGACATGAAAAATACCAGGAGATCAAAGGGGTTAAAAATCATTTCGACGATAAGGAAGTACTGAGGGAAATGTTTGAGTTATTGGAGAAGTAAAAGCGAATTTGAAAATTTGAAGATTTGAAAATGAATGAGGAGTTAGTTGTATGAAGTGAGAATTCATGATTAAGTTAAAAAATGAAATAAAAAATTTGGAATGAAAGGATGTGTATAGTCAGGTTTAAAAATGATCCGCACATTTTCACATTTTCATATTTTCTAATTGTAACATTATTATGCTGTATCACTTATTTGAATGGTTAACGGAGCACTGGAAAGTATCAAAATTTCCGGGAAGCGGTCTGTTTCAGTTCATTACATTTCGTTTGATGCTCGCCATGATATTAAGTTTATTTATTACAACCGTTTATGGTAAAAAGCTGATCCGTTTTCTACAAAAAAAACAGTTGGGCGAAACCGTTAGAGATTTGGGACTTGCCGGTGAGCAGCAGAAAAAAGGAACCCCAACGATGGGTGGTATCATTATTTTACTGGCGATTTTGATACCTACTTTGTTACTGGCCAACCTTGATAAAGTGTACATCCGGCTGATGATATTGTGTACCGTTTGGCTGGGAGTCATTGGTTTTATCGATGACTATTTAAAGATCAGGTCTAAACGAATGGCGCAGGCAAAGGGGGCCAATTATAAAAAGAGTGACAGTGATGGTTTAGCCGGGCGGTTCAAAATTTTTGGACAGGTTGTGTTGGGAATCATTGTGGGGGCAACGCTCTATTTTACGCAGAGTGTGGTAGTGCAAAGAGAAGTGTACAATCCTGATTTTTCGCAAGTGAAAGATTCCGTATTGCGACCCGGTGAAAAATTAATGAGCGATAGTTTTAACGTGGTAAATATAGATGGTAAAAAACACCTGTTTGTGAAAGTGAAGTCACCCATTACAACCATTCCTTTTGTGAAGAATCACGAGTTCAATTATGCAAAACTATTACCAGAAGGTTTGCGGGAGTACACTTACATATTGTATATACTCATCGTAATATTTATAGTAACGGCAGTAAGTAACGGTGCAAATATTACAGATGGATTAGACGGATTGGCAACAGGGGTAAGCGCCATTATTGGGATTTCGCTGGGCATATTTGCCTACACAAGTGGTAACATCAAGTTTGCGGAATACCTCAATATCATGTACATCCCAAACCTGGGCGAACTGTCCATTTTTATTGCAGCATTTGTAGGGGCCTGTATTGGGTTTTTATGGTACAACTCCTACCCGGCCCAGGTTTTCATGGGCGATACCGGAAGTTTGGCACTTGGTGGAATCATTGCAGCATTGGCAATCATTGTGCGTAAGGAGCTGTTGATTCCTATTTTTTGCCTGGTGTTTTTTGTTGAATTGTTGAGTGTAATGATACAGGTCTCGTGGTTTAAATATACCAAGCGAAAGTATGGCGAAGGAAGGCGGGTGTTCTTAATGAGCCCACTCCATCATCACTACCAAAAGTTAGGATATCATGAAAGTAAAATAGCAGTGCGGTTTTGGATTTTAACAATTCTCTGTGTGGTGATTGCTATTGTAACATTGAAATTAAGATAGTTTTTCCCTGCCAATCGGAGGCTGGAATAAAATATTAAAAAGTACCGATACCCGTTAAATTTGATGCTGTTGAAAAACCCTTTTTTATTATTTGTAGCAATACAGACAGACCCATTGAATTAATGACCTGTTGAATTTGATGCTATTGAAAAACCATTTTTATTGTGTGTAGCAATACAGACAGCCCTCAATGAAAAGAGTGACCTTTTGAATTCTATGCTGTTGAAAAACCATTTTTTATTCTGTGTAGTAACACAGCCAGCCTTCATTTTAAAAAGGGCTGGTTGAATACTATGCTGTTGCAAAACAAAATTTGACTACTACTTTATGCAGTAAACCAGGTATGAATAAATGAACAAACGAATCGTCATATTGGGTGCAGGCGAAAGTGGTGTGGGTGCCGCTTTACTGGCTAAGCAGCAGGGTTATGATGTGTTTGTAAGTGATGGCAGTGCGATAAAAGAAGTGTATAAAAATGAACTGGTGCAAGGCCATATTGATTTTGAAGAAGCACAGCATACACCAGAGAAAATATTGAATGCCGATGAAGTGATGAAGAGCCCCGGTATTCCTGAAAAAAATGAACTGGTTAAAACGATCAGGGCAAAGGGTATCACGGTGATTAGTGAAATTGAGCTGGCTTACAGGTACAAAGGTGACAGTAAAATTATTGCCGTTACGGGCAGTAATGGCAAAACTACAACCACTTCCTTAATATGGCATATCTGTAAAAATGCCGGAAAGGATTGTGCCATGGTTGGGAATATTGGTTATTCATTTGCGAGACAGGTGGCGGTTGATCCAAAGCCTTTGTATATCATCGAAATCAGTTCATTCCAGTTAGATGATATCAAAACCTTTCGCCCGGATGTAGCGGTATTAACCAACATCACACCCGATCATCTGGATCGGTACGATTATAAAATGCAAAACTATGTAAACAGTAAATTTCGCATTGTGCAGAATCAACAGGAAGGCGATGTATTTATTTACAATTTAGACGACGAGGAAACAAACAAACATTTTAATAACTATTCCATTAAATCAACCTTATACCCGATCACCATGAGTAAAGAATTGCCACAGGGGGCGTACCTGACAAACGCCCAAATGCACCTAAAATGGAAAGGTGAAGAAATGCAGATGAGCATCGAAGATTTTGCACTAAAAGGAAAACACAATCAATACAACAGCATGGCAGCAAGTCTTGCATCAACAGCAGTGGATATAAAAAAATCGAATATCAGGGAGTCCCTGCAAACTTTTGAAAGCCTGGAACACCGGATGGAACCAATTGCTACCATCAGGGGCGTGCAGTTTATAAATGACAGCAAAGCAACCAATGTTAACAGTACCTGGTTTGCGTTGGAAAGCATGGAAAAACCCACCATCTTAATTTTAGGCGGTGTAGATAAGGGTAATAATTATGCGATACTAAATGAGATGGCGAAAGAGAAAGTAAAAGCCATTGTATGCATGGGTATAGATAACACAAAGATTCACGAATCGCTGGGAGATTTTGTTTCCCTGATTGTAGACACTACCAGCGCAGCAGAAGCAGTGCAGGCTGCATTTCGCATTGCAGAAAAAGGCGACATTGTTTTGTTGAGTCCTGCATGCGCAAGTTTTGATTTATTTAAAAATTACGAAGACAGGGGAAACCAGTTTAAGGCAGCCGTTAAAGAGTTGTAGGATATTAAGCCTATACACTTTTTAACAGACTTTTAAAAAGATACAAGCATTGAAACTTATCCGGTAAATTTAATATACTCCTTAAAAGGCAGGAGAAAAAATGGCAGATACTAAATCGATATTGAAACAATTATTTAGCCCGGGCGAATCTGATGAGGCTACGTTCAATACCACATTTATGGGGGTGGGTGGTATGGGTGGAAATCTCGTAAGCAAAACCAAGGGCGACCGGGTGATCTGGGCCATTGTGATCATATTGACTTTGGTAAGTTTACTGGTAGTTTACAGCAGCACCGGCTCACTCGCCTACAAATACAGTAAAAGCACCGAGAGCTATTTATTCAAGCAGTTTACCTTTATCATTTTAGGTGTAATCATTATTTATTTTGCACACCGGGTTAATTACACCATCTATTCCCGGGTGGCGCTCATCTTGTTTTTGATATCCATCCCTTTATTGATTTACACTTATTTTTTTGGTGCAACACTCAATGAGGGTAGCCGTTGGATTAAGCTACCGGTTATCAATATGACTTTTCAAACGTCTGACCTGGCTAAACTGGCGTTGTTCATGTATCTAAGCAGGCAATTGAGTAGAAAGCAGCAGGTGATCAAAGATTTTAAAAAAGGATTTTTACCCATCATCATACCAGTAGCAATTATTTGCATGCTGATTGCCCCGGCTAATTTATCTACGGCTATATTGGTGGCCGGCACCAGTTTTATGCTGATGTTCATCGGGCGTGTAAACACAAAACATATTTTGGCAACCATTGCAATTGCAATGATCCCCATAATGATCTTGTTTCTGGTTGCAGCAAAGTACTATGATAAAGAAGAAGGTAAATCGAAAGATTTACCAGCATTATTTTCAAGTGGTCGTGTGCCTACCTGGATCAGCAGGATACAAACTTTTATGTATAGCACCAAGGGCGATGGCAATGAAAAATCGTACCAGATTAACCAGGCAAAAATTGCCATAGCAAGTGGAGGCTGGTTTGGCAGAGGGCCGGGCAATAGCAATGCAAGAAACTTTTTACCGCACTCTTACAGCGATTTTATTTTTGCAATTATCCTGGAAGAATATGGACTGCTGGGTGGTGCATTTATTGTATTCATCTATTTATTGTTTTTATATCGATGTATCAGATTGTACCGTAAATGTCCTTTTGCTTTTGGAGCGTTTCTTGCACTGGCGCTCAGCTTTACATTGGTAATACAAGCCATTGCAAATATGGGTGTAAATGTAAATGTGTTTCCAAATACGGTAGTTACGTTACCGCTGGTAAGCATGGGCGGAAGCAGCTTCCTCTTTACTTGTTTATCCATCGGTATTATTTTAAGTGTTGCAAGAAATGTTGAGCAACAGGAGAAGCCCTTGAATCCTGAAGCAGGAACTTAAGGCGTGACTTACAACAAAAAAGGTGCATTATGAAATGCATTAAAAAGTGTTACTGATTTGAAGCGAATAGATCAATGAAGCAAGTAAATAAATAAAAGAATTAAGTTTCCCTTTCCGGGAATAGGGGCATGAATGAAGAAAGTAAAAATATTGACAAGGTTAATTCTATATCTGGTGAAGCCGCGGCAGGGCCTCGTATCATCATTGCCGGTGGCGGAACGGGAGGTCATATTTTTCCTGCAATAGCCATTGCAAATGCCATTGTAAAAATACAACCTCAAACAGAAGTATTGTTTGTGGGAGCTAAAGGAAAAATGGAGATGGAAAAAGTACCATTGGCGGGTTACCGGATCGAGGGGCTTGACATTGCAGGCTTTAACAGAAGTTCTTTGATTAAAAATATCGGTTTGCCATTTAAGTTGGTAAAAAGTTTTTTTCAGGTAAGGAAAATTATTCAGTTGTTTAAACCCACTGCCGTAATTGGTGTAGGAGGGTACTCAAGTTTTCCGGTGCTGCGGTATGCACAGGCGAAGGGTATCAAAACTTTTATTCATGAGGCCAATTCTTTTGCCGGCAAGTCGAATATGCTGCTGGGTAAAAATGCCGATAAAATTTTTGTAGCCATTGATGGAATGGAGAAGTTTTTCCCGGCGGATAAAATTATCATTTCAGGGAATCCTGTGAGGGAAAGTATTTCGCAAAGCACTATTTCAAAAGAAGATGCCATTCGTTTTTTTAAACTGGAGCCTTATAAAAAAACCATTCTTGCAATCGGCGGAAGCCTGGGTGCAAAAAATATCAATGAAGCGCTGGCTGCAGGTATTGATGCGTTTGAAAAAAATGAGCTGCAGCTAATCTGGCAAACCGGAAAGCCATTTGCAGAAAAGGGAAAGATAGTGGCAGACGCCAGGAAAAATGTTTGGGTAAATGATTTTATAACACAAATGGAATATGCGTATGCCGCTGCAGATATCGTGGTAAGCCGAAGCGGCGCAATGTCGGTAGCTGAATTGTGTGTGATGAAAAAGCCGGCTGTATTTGTACCGTTTCCCTTTGCGGCGGAAGATCACCAAACAGTAAATGCACAAAAATTAGTGAATAAAAATGCGGCACAGATGATAATGGACAGTGATGCGTTGAGTGAGTTGGTTCCGTTGGTAATCAGTTTGTCAAAGGATGCAGCGCTACAGGAAAGGATGATAGAAAACATCAGCAAACTGGCCATCACCAATGCAGATGAAATAGTGGCAAAAGAAATTCTAAAGTCGATTAGTTAAAAAAATAAATAAATATTAAGTAACCAAGGTTAAGTTAAGTGTGAATTGGTAATTGTGAATGGTCAATATGTCCCATTGACCATTCATTATTCAAAAATGGATACGTCATTTATTCTTAACATAACACAAGTAAATTATAATAAAATAAAAAATATACCAGTAGCAATTTTCACCATTGCCCATTGCCAATTCACCATTGACAATTCACCATTCACCAGATGAACGCATACAACAAAATATTATCCGCTTTAAACGCTTCCAACCAGGTAGGTGAAGGAGACGTGCCCGCTGTTTACTTTTTGGGTATCGGCGGGATTGGCATGAGCGCTCTGGCAAGATATTTTAAATCGATTGGTGCTGTGGTAAGCGGCTACGATAAAACAGAAACTGCTTTAACACAGCTGTTAACAGCCGAAGGAATCAAGATTCATTATGAAGATAATATTGAGCTGGTTGATAAGTATGCACAGATTGTAATTTATACACCGGCAGTTCCAAAGGATCATAAAGAGTATAATTATTTTCTTCAGAATAATTATACGGTCGTAAAGAGAAGTGATGTGCTGGGCGCTATCACCAACGATTCATTTAATATTTGCATAGCAGGCACACATGGTAAAACCACTACCAGCACAATGGTGGGGCATATCCTTCGCCACAGCGAGTTTGGCTGCAATGCATTCCTGGGTGGTATTGCAGTAAACTACCATACTAATTTCTGGAGTAGTTCTAAAAACGTTTGTGTGGTGGAGGCAGATGAATATGACAGAAGCTTTTTAAAATTGAGTCCCGATGTTGCCATCATCAGTTCCATGGATCCGGATCACCTCGATATTTATGGCACTGCAGAAAATATGGAGCAGGCATTTATTGATTTTTCAAAGAGACTAAAGCCGGGTGGTATTTTAATCAGCAAATACGGATTGAAACGAAGCGAATCTTTGGGCGCAGAAAAACACCTGACCTACCATTTGAATGATACCAACGCCAATGTATTTGCATCCAATATTAAATCGCACAATGGTAGTTATAGGTTTGATGTAGTGCAAAATTATCCCATCGATGAAAACTGGAGTTTGAAAGATGTGGTACTGAATATGGGTGGCAAGCACAATATCGAAAATATGATTGCTGCCATTGCAGTAGCTCATTATATCGGTATTGAAGATGCAAAAATACTTGAGGCGGTTGCCGTATTTAAAGGAGTAAAAAGAAGGTTTGAATATATATTGAAAGGCGATAAGCAGGTTTATATTGATGACTATGCACATCATCCCGAGGAGCTACGAGCATTGATCAGTGGCGCAAAAGCAATGTTCCCGAATAAAAAATGCAATGTAGTTTTTCAACCGCATTTGTTTAGCAGAACAAGGGATTTGGCAGATGGATTTGCAGAAGTATTGGACCTTGCAGATGATATCATACTCTTGCCGGTTTATCCCGCCAGGGAACTACCCATGGAAGGCGTAAGCAGCGGAATGATACTGGATCTGATGCACAGTGAGGATAAAATAATAATGAGTAAAGAGGAATTATTGTTGCATTTAAAATTGGAAAAAGCGGCGCATGTGGAAGAAGGTTTTGAAGGTATGGTATTGATTACGGCTGGTGCCGGCGATATTGATACACTGGTAGAGCCCATTCGTGAGATATTGGAGGGGGAATGATGAGAAACGAGTAATGAATAATGAGGGATGAAAAATGAGAGATGAAAAATGAGTGATGAAAAATGAGTAATGAAAAATGAGAGATGAAAAATGAGTAATGAAAAATGAGAGATGAAAAATGAGAGATGAAAAATGAGAGATGAAAAATGAGTAATGAAAAATGAGTTGTTTTATTCACCATTGACAATTCACTATTCACCATTCACCATTCACCATTGACAATTCACCAATCAAGATTTACAACCACCCAATATGGTAAAAAAAACAATCATAAAAAACATGTTGCTGTTTGCACTTTGGTCTGCCATTGGTGCCTGCACAATCGTGTTACTGGTTGCTGCCATACAAAAAAAGGATGCGAATAAATGCACAGGGATTGATATCAATATAAAAGGGGTAAGCAATAACTTTTTTGTTGATAAGAATGATATTATGGAAACAATAATGTCGGTTAGTGGCGGGCGGCCAAAAGATAAAACAGTGGGGTCTTTCGATTTGCGGGAAATGGAGCAGGCGCTGCAACAAAATATTTGGGTAAAATCTGCACAATTGTTCTTTGATAATAATGAAAGGCTACAGGTAAATGTGTTGGAAAGAGAGCCTATGGCAAGGGTGTTTACATCCAGCGGTGCTACATTTTATATTGATAGTGCTTTAGCAATGCTGCCGTTGAGTGAAAAGTTTTCTGCAAGGCTGCCGGTGTTTACCAGTTTCCCTACCGATAAAAAGGTGTTGTTGAAAGCTGATAGCAATTTGCTAAAAGATATTTTAACCATCAGCATGGCGCTGCAGAATGACCCGTTTAATATGGCGATGATAGACCAGGTAGATATTACGCCCCAACGCACATTTGAAATGGTACCTAAAATTGGCAATACCATTATTGTATTTGGAAATGCGAAAAATACTATAGAAAAGTTGGATAAACTCAGGGTGTTCTATAAACAGGTAATTGTAAAAGCAGGCTTTAATAAATACAGTGAAATTAATGTACAGTATATTAACCAGGTGGTAGCAAAAAGAAAAGGAATAGAAGAGGTGCAGGCAGATTCGCTTCGTACACTTCACTTGATAAAAGTGATTGCAGAAAATGCTGAAAGAATGGCGGGTGACTCATTACAAACCATTGTGCAGGATAATGAGCATAATACCACCAACAAAAATATCATTTTGCAATCAATTGAAAGGGATGATAACAGTACAATCGCCAGCCCGATGCCAGCAACGGTTGTAACTGTAGTGCCTCCCATTGCGAAACCATTATTAAAGAATGAAATACCCAATGCAGAAAGCAATCCGGCAACATCAATACCGGCTAAGCCTGCAACGGTAATAAAAAAGCCAGTGGTTGTGCAGCCAGCCACCACGGTTGTGAAACCAACATTAAAATCAAAACCGGTTGAATCAAAACAACCAAAAATGGTAATGCCAAAACCATTACCAAAAAAGCCAGGAACAGTAAAGCCGGCAAATGAGTATTAATCGATACCGCGACAAAAGGCAGGATTTGAGACAGGAGATGTTGGGGTGTATTCCCGAGCGAAAGGAAAGCAGATTGGTAGCGGTATAATGGAATATTAACAATGACACACACAAACACAAACATACAATTATGACACAGGATCAAAACACAACAACGGATAGCGGAGCGGTTAATACCAATCCTGTTATTGTTGGGCTGGATATCGGTACTACAAAAATTGCTGCCATAGCCGGGCGTAAAAATGAATATGGCAAGCTGGAGATACTCGGTTTTGGCCGGGCCAACAGCAATGGTGTACAGCATGGAATGGTTTTAAACATCGACCAAACCATTAAAGCAATTGAAATGGCATTGAAGAATTGTTATGATTCAAACCCGAATCTGGCAATTGAAGAAGTGTACGTTGGTATTGCGGGGCATCACATTAAAAGTTTGCAAACACGGGGCGATATCGTTCGCCAGACTACTGAAGAAGAAATTCGACAGGAAGAAGTGGATCGCCTGATTGCAGATCAGTACAGAACATACATTCCTGCCGGTGATCAAATTATAGATGTGATACCACAGGAATTTACCGTAGATAATTTTCAAAATATTCCAAACCCGATCGGTTATAGCGGTGTAAAAGTGGGCGCTAATTTTCACATCATCACCGGCGATAAAAATGCCATCCGTAACATCAACCGTAGTGTAGAAAGAGCAGGTTTAACTACAAGGGATTTGGTGTTGCAACCATTGGCTTCTGCCGCCGCCGTAATGTGCGACCAGGATTTGGAAGCGGGCGTAGCCATTGTAGATATTGGTGGCGGCACTACCGATCTGGCCGTGTTTTATGAAGGTATATTAAAGCACACCGCAGTAATTCCTTTTGGTGGCGAAAATATTACCAATGATATCAAGAACGGCCTGGGCGTTTTAAAAACACAGGCCGAGCAAATGAAGGTGCAGTTTGGAAGTGCCCTGAGTGATGAGGCAAAGGCAAATGCTTTTATTACCATTCCCGGTTTACGTGGGATGCAGCCTAAAGAAATCAGTGTAAAAAATCTGGCTGGAATTATACAGGCCCGCATGAGTGAGATCATGGATTTTGTTACCTATCATTTAAAACAGGTGGGTTTAGATACACGACTTTTGAATGGTGGAATCATTTTAACCGGCGGCGGATCCCAACTGAAGCACTTGATTCAGTTAACAGAATACGTTACCGGATTGAATGCGAGAATAGGTTTTCCAAATGAGCACCTTGCCGGTGGACATATTGACGAGCTGGCCAAGCCAATGTACAGCACCTGTATTGGTTTGATTTTGAAAGGCTACAACGATTATGAAAATAAAAACAAGCAGCAGTTTGAAGAAACCTGGCGTAAGATAGCAGTGCCGGTGGCTTTGCAACAACCAGCCGTAGACGAAGTACTGGATGTGCCGGAAGAAGTGGTAGAAGAGGAAATGGTAACTGTGAAAAAAACAAAAGAACGCAAGTCATTGAAAGGATTTATGGATTCTTTCAAAATTGGTTTAATTGATTTATTCAAAGAAGAAGAGGACGGTAAGTTTTAGGAAGAAAGCTCCCTAAATCCCCCAAGGGGGACTTTGAACACGCTTTGATTTTAAGTTCTTTTAATTTTCGTTCGTATAAAAATGTAGTTATTGAAACAGATTTCTTTTTAGAAACCATTTCAGCACTATTTAACCCATTAAAAACTTGCAACTGAATTTCTGCCTTACTAGCCGGAAAGTTTAGGGTGCAAAAACTTTAAAAGCTGTTTTAGCTTTACCGTAAACAGGTAAAGTTGCAATGGCCAAATAAAACAAATTATGATACATTTTGATTTGCCAAAAGAACAATCGTCCATCATCAAGGTCATTGGTGTGGGCGGCGGCGGAAGCAATGCGGTAAACCACATGTTTTCGCAAAACATTGAAGGTGTAAACTTCATCATCTGTAATACAGATGCGCAGGCAATTGCACAAAGTAAAGTACCTAACAAAATTCAGTTAGGGCCACACCTTACGCAGGGGCTGGGTGCTGGTGCAAATCCGGCAATTGGTCGCCAGGCAACGGAAGAAAGTCTGGAAGAAATAAAACGGATACTGGAAGTAAATACAAAAATGGCCTTCATCACAGCAGGTATGGGCGGCGGAACCGGTACCGGTGGTGCGCCTATCCTGGCAAAAATTTGTAAGGATCTCGGTATACTTACAGTTGGGATTGTAACCACGCCGTTTGCTTACGAGGGAAAGAAGAGATTGGCCCAGGCCGAAGAAGGTATTCGCCTGATGAAAGATCATGTGGATACTTTACTGGTAATCAGCAATGATAAATTGCGCCACCAGTTTGGCAATTTAAAAATGAAGGAAGCATTTGAAAAGGCAGACAATGTATTGGCAACTGCTGCCAAATGTATTACCGATGTAATCAATAGTACCGGCCAGATCAATGTGGATTTTGCCGATGTATGCACCGTTATGAGAAATGGTGGTGTGGCTATTTTGGGTAGCGCAACTGCAGAAGGAGAAAACAGGGCACAAATGGCCATTGAGAATGCATTGAATTCGCCTTTGCTAAACGACAGCGAGATACGTGGGGCAAGATGGATTCTAATCAACATAAATTCATCTGCTGGCGAGCATGAGTTTACCATGGATGAAGTAGAGATCATCCAAAATTATCTGATCAGCAAGGCGGGAGATGACAGCGATGTAATTTTAGGATTGGGATACGATAATTCGTTGGGTGCTGGGATCGGCATTACTTTAATCGCCACTGGTTTTGAGCACAAAGATCCGTTTGCAAAAACGATTAATATGCCAAGGGAAGAAAAGAAGCATGACAAGATAGTGATGACACTGGATATGCCGGCAAAGGAGGACAAGAAATTATTGCACCAGCCAACCTTTCAGTTTGAGCCGGTTGAAGAACCTGCAATCATTGCTGCGCCGGTAATCAACGAGCTTGAAAAGGAAGTTGCTGAACTGATGATGCCCACATTAACAGAGCAGCTACCGGCTGGGGAGAAGGTAGATCTACCTCGTAATAATACTGTGGAAAAATTAGAGGAGGCACCTGTGTTTTTTGAGATATCTTCAGCAGCGTATCAAACGCCTGTAATTGAGTTTGATATACCAACTACTCCATCACCTGTTGAAAAAATACCCGTTGAACAAAACAGCACAATCGAATTATCTGTTCATTATAAAGATGCTAGCACGCCTGTTTCGTCTACAGGCGGTTATTTGGCGAAGCCCTCGAATATATATGTAGAGGAGCAAAAGCCGACACCAAAATCCAACACTGTGGAAGAACTAACCTCTGCGCAAACTAAACTGCAGGAAGACGAGCCCGCTTTCGAAATGCGTATGGTGGTTAAAGATTCCCATCAAGCGGCGGAGGAGAAGCCTATTGTACAACAAACTCAGCCAATCATGATGTCCAGGGTTGAGGAGCAGGCGATGCCTGACGAAACCGAGGAATTACGGCGCCGGGCT
>JBBQQP010000032.1:0-16501 GCA_038215675.1 Chitinophagales bacterium
TTTTCGATTTGTACACTTCCATTTTTTTATCGATTAATAGTGCCCTCTGCATTTAGCAATAAGGATTTGGGTATCTGATGTTTTGTAAATGAGCCTGATGCTCCTGGTCAATTTGACGGCTCCAGTATCCGGCCCAGTTGCCTTTTAGTGGCTCTGGTTTTCCGATGCCTCTAAAGGGATCTCTATCAATGTCTTTTATCAAGGCCTTAATTCGGACAACCAGATGTTCATTTGTATCAAACCAGTCATTGTATTCCTGAAAAGCTATGGGAGTGAAGGCAACGTTTCTCATTGTTTGCCTTTTGGAGTATATGCAACAAACTCTTCCATTGTCATGGAAATGGGTTCCTCATTGCTTTCAGCTTGTTCTATGGATCGGTGTAGTGTATCTAGATAGTCATCATCAGAATCACTAAACGAGATTGTAATATCCACATTTTGCTTAGCGCCGATAAAGCTTTTTATTTTTTCGAGTAAGCTTGAATTGAGTTCGGCAGGCGTTACTTTAATTACTGTTTCCATATTGATTATTTGCTTGTGAAATTAATAAAAAAACGCAATACATTCTAGAATCGATGTGGCTATTAAAAGGCTAACCGGTCGGTACCGAAGGTCAGACTGGTTGCGTTATCAGAAAACTTTTTTAAAGTGCATAGCAGCGCAGGTAAGGTTGCTTTGAACAACAGCTTCTTAATCATTAAAGGGATTGCTCGTAATAGGTTGGCTCAATCATCTATCCGGTCCGACCTGCGGTACCGACCGACGTTTTCGGGCGGTTCACACATTTAACCGGTCTGACCTGCGGTGCCGTCCGGTACACTACCGACCCGTTTTTTCCAAAACGTTTTTATCTTTTTTGATACCGACCCTATTTCACCAATGCGGATCAGGAGAAAAATGGTGCTGATAAAAAAGCCCGGTTTACTCACCTTCAAGGCGATGGTTGCAATTTTTTTATCCCGTTCTTTAATCGCAGCCTGCTGCTGCGCCGGGTTTAGTGAGGCCAGTTCGGTCGCAAATTTCCAGGCGCCATCTCTTGCCTGCTGCATGCTGAAATCGATCAGGTAATTATCCGCCTTCCCAACCCGTTTCAATAAATAACTGAGGGTTGGCCATATTTCGATCATGCTTTTTTGTACATCATTTACCAGGCTGGCGAGTACCGTATTTATTTTGTAAAAATCATCCTTCAGCGTATTTAAGTCAGCCCCGTCGCAGGTTTGCACGGCTGCAATACCAAGGTCAAGGTTGATATGTGCATTCATACCAAGCAACAGGTTTTGCATAACGGTGGGCCAGAATTGTTTGGTGGCATCAAATGCATATACCCAGCTTTGGGTGCAGGGCTGACTTTGTTGATATTGCGAGTAGGCCCGCAGGTAACGGTTGGCAAAAATCACATCCAGCTTTTCCATGTTGGTGCAATCTGTATAATATTTGTTGGTGATGCCTTCCTTTACAGTAACGGTTACCTGGTGATACAATGCAGCAAAATAGCCCATCGGGTTTTCATCAATGATGGTTCGTTGGATGATGGCTTCAAGCTGGGTAATTACTTCATCAATGGTGGTTGCCTGCATGGTTAAAATGTTTACATGAATATAATAAACTTTGCAGGTTTTTACAATTAAGCACTATTCAAAACTTAGTTTGCATTTTTCATTCCCGGAGGGTTCGCTATAAAAAATCTATTCCTGTACCTCTTCTTTTTTTACATTGTTTTGCATTAAGCCAAACATCATGACCAATACTGAGAGAATGATTACCTGTATGATCAGCGATTTATTTACCAATGGGATACTTTGCACGGGCGATAGTGCTAAAAACAACAGGATGGTAATGAGCCCTCTGGGTGCAATAAATAATAGGGGCATTAATGGAAGTCCGGATATTTTTAACTGTATGGTCCTTAAGGTAAATATACCCGCTACGATGGGTAGCGACCAGACGAGTGTGTCTGTATTAATGATCTCCGCTGTTTCCATCAGAAAGCCAAACAACAAAAAGAACAACGCCCTTATGAGAAAAGTAGCTTCGACAATCAACTCTTTAAATTTGTGTACTTCTTTGTTCAATTCGTCCGGGCGCAATCGTTCAATCCATTTAAAACGTTTCAGTTCGTCGAGGTTGCCGAGAAATAATCCAAATAGTAAAATGAATACCAGCGATGGCAGATTGAACTCTTTCGATACTTCATAAATCAATATGATTAGTAAAATGATGGGCGCAAATTTAATGGGGTGTTCTATTTTTTTTAGTAGGATCGAAAGTACAACCGTTGCCACAAATGACACTAAAATGATGATGATTAACTGTAAAATAAACATACCGACAGATACAATCTTAAAGCCACTGTTGAAGACTAAAAAATTAAAGAGCAGAACTCCAATGATATCGGACAGGCTGCTTTCGTAAGTGACAAACTCTCTTTGTGCAGATGCCAGGTTTTTCACACTTGGAATGGCGATGGCACTGCTGATAACGCAAAATGGCGTTGCGTTGATAAGGCTGTCTTTAAACGAAGCACCACTATAATATTGAAAAGCAAACGCCATGGCAAAGGCAAGCACCAGCAAAGGCACTAAGGCAACGATGACAGATTGTATGATCAGCCTTTTCTTAGATGCATTTAGTTCAAGTTCCAGCGATCCTTCCAGCACAATCAGGATGAGGCCAATGGTACCCAAAATGGGCAGCAACGGTGATAAGGAAGGTATGCTGATGTTCATCAAATGAGAAAGTTGGCGAACACCCCATCCCAATAATAACAAAAGAATTACCGAAGGGATCTTTGTTTTAGAAGATGTAAATTCAAATACATAAGCAAGTAATAGCAGCGTACAAAGCGTAATAATAATTGCAGTTGTCATCTGGTAAAGTTAAGGGGTTGAGCTCCCTGTTAAAAAAGATGCATGGTTACTTTTAGGTAAAATAAACCATGCATCTCCGGAAAAAAGGTGTATGCTATTTCAGGGCCTGTTCAAAATCTGTTAAGATATCAGCAATATTTTCAATTCCAACGCTTAACCGGATTAAACCGTCGGTAATGCCAAATTTTTCCCGTTCTTCCTTACTCAATCCTTTATGGCTCATACTGGCTGGATGAGAAATCAATGTATCTACAGTACCAAGCGAAATGGCCCTTACACACATTTGCAGTTTGTCAATAAATTGTTTGCCTGCCTCTATGCCACCCTTTACTTCAAAACTCATCAGGGCTCCGGGATGTTTCATTTGTTTGAGTGCAGTCGCCTGGTCTGGATGTGAACTAAGACCTACATAATTTACATGGGCAATAGCTGCATGGTTCGATAAATAATCGGCCACAGTAACGGCATTACTGCAATGCCGGTCCATCCTGATCTCCAGCGTTTTCATTCCAGTGATGAGTAAAAAGGCATCAAAAGGATTGCTGTTGCCACCTAGTAAAACATGCCATTTCCAAACCTTTGTTTTCATCAGCTCTACATCTTTTCCAATTAATACGCCGCCAATAGCAGTGCCATGTCCGTTTAAGAATTTGGTGGTAGAATGAAAAACAAAATCAACTCCATATTTGAAAGGCTGTTGCAGGTAGGGGGTAGCAAAAGTATTGTCAACCGAAACCAGCAGACGGTGTTGTTTGGCAATGGCGGTAACCGCTGCCAAGTCTACACACTGGATGGTGGGATTGGCCGGGGTTTCAATATGCACCAGTTTAATGGACGGATTTTTTTTGATGGCATCTTCCACCACATTCAAATCTCTCAAATCGGCAATGATGGTTTCGATACCGGCTTCGGCCATTACTTTTAAAAATAATTCGTACGTGCCGCCATACAATGAGTAATGAGACAACACGGCATCACCTGCTTTTAAATTACTTAAAAAAAGGGTAGTCATGGCGGCTTGGCCGCTGGAATGCAGGATGGCTTTTAGTTTAAGCGGTTCGCCATTGTTGTCGGTTAAGCCAAAAGCTTCCAGCGCCTCAATTGTTTTTTCTGCTGCAGTAAAAGTTGGATTGCCCCAACGGCTGTAAATTCTGCTTTTGTCTTCGCCTGCAAATCGCTCCATACCTTGCTGGGCGGTATCAAAAGTAAAAGTGGAGGTTGCATAAATAGGCGTAAGATGAGCGTATTCTGCATTC
Organism: Chitinophagales bacterium; assembly: GCA_038215675.1. Lineage (GTDB taxonomy): Bacteria > Bacteroidota > Bacteroidia > Chitinophagales > Chitinophagaceae > Ferruginibacter. The sequence continues at coordinate 4,127 of JBBQQP010000032.1, forward strand.
TCATGACCTGCGCTATGTAATGCAACGGAACCGATCCCGGTGTAGGGAAATTTTTTATCTGGCATACTGTATTTTTAGTTAATTTATTCGGATCCAAAAATAAGTCAATCCGTTAATGAAACTTTATCTAATTCCATATCGTATAATTCAAAGGTGTTTAATAACTGGTTGTGCGTTACGGTTTATGTAGCGATAAAACAGGTTATCTTTAATGCCTTATCGAGGCAATTCGGAAACGATCTTTAACCATAATCTTTTTTATGGGGAGTTTGAATTTTCAGTAAAATATAGAAACAAAAAAAACGTACTAAAATTAAAATTGTAAAATGAACAAACTCTTTAGAACATTGATAGCAGGCTACGGCGCAAAAAAATTAGGAGGAGGTTGCATTAGTACTGTGGTGATATTTGTAATCATTTATTACCTGTTGGGTAATTGCAATGGCTGATCTGTAACCGATTTGCACGCAACCAGTTCGTCGGTTTAATAGCCAGGAAACCGGCAGCTAAAAGTTGATGTTACCTTTATAACATAACTGTATTAGGAAAGTCGATTCTCAAAAGGAAGCGTTCTAACCGGGTTTGAAAAAATTCAGTTGCAGCTTAAGTTAACCTGTTGTTGCGTTTCTTTTTCTGTTTATTTAATACCTACAAACAACCTCGTTCGGTTTCGACTCCTTTTTTATTGTTATCAATCTCTTTAACGCAACAATTTCTCTCTTGTTAACAGAATAATTAAGTTTAAAGTTAGTAGCAAACAATTGTATGCTTTTTGGTCCTTTCATTGCAAATTCATTTGTACGTTTAGTCGTTCAATTTATTACAAGTTTGTATCTTCCGGCACACAATGAAAAAAGCACTATCTACAGCATTCTATATTTCCAACGACGGTGATAAGGGCTGGTTGATGCAACAAATGATGGATGGAAATCTTTTTGGTCTCCCATTACCACTTAGCAATTTAAAGGGCGAAGTATTCTCCAATAAAACATTGCAATATTTTATTGATGAGGAACTGCGCCATGATCATTTTGAAATAGTTGCGGGCGTTCAAAACAAGCTAAGTCTATCTTCCAGCGGCGAGCAGCGAAAAGCCTTACTGTCTTATATTGTGGCCAAAAAGCCGGACTATATAATTGTTGAAAATGTATTTGATAGTCTGGATAAAGTTACCAGGGCGTCTATCGTGTCAACACTCAATCAATTGGCTGATGTTATTTTATTGATACAGATTTTTAGCAGGAGAGATGAGTTGTTGCCGTTTGTGCAAACCATCTATATTATTGAAGGTAATACTGTAAATGCTAAATTAGACAAGGATGAATTTGTTGCCCGGCCAATGGTTAATCCGGATAGTGTCTTTACTGGTTCCATTCCATTACCAATCAAAACATATGATGTACAAAGCGGTCCGCTTGTTAAGATGAAGGACGTCGAAGTTGCGTTCAATGGCCGACCGGTATTGCAAAAAATTTGCTGGGAGATCAATCCCGGGGAGTTTTGGCAATTGATAGGCCCCAATGGTTCCGGAAAAAGTACATTGCTGTCTTTAATTACAGGGAATAGCCCCAAAGGTTACGGGCAGGACTTGGTGCTCTTTGGAAATAAGAAAGGAAGCGGTGAATCGGTTTGGGAAATAAAAGAAAAAATCGGCTACTTCACACCTGCAATGACCCAACAATTTGAACGACAGGATTCAATAGAACAAATGATTATTTCCGGCTTTTTTGATTCGGTAGGCTTGTACGTTCATCCATCCGATGGCCAGGTGCAACTCGCCAGGGAATGGCTACAGCTGATAGGAATGTTTAAAGATAAACAGCAGTCTTTTCGAAATTTTCCGGAAGGGAAACAACGTATGATTTTGATAGCCCGGGCAATGGTAAAACATCCTCCTTTATTAATTCTGGATGAACCAACAGCAGGTTTGGATGATGCAATGGCGGCATTGTTTACGGCGCTGATCAATAAGATAGCTTCCGAAAGTAACACGGCTGTATTGTATGTATCACACAAAGAAGAGCCCGGGCTTTTGCCGGAAAAAATTTTTGAATTAATACCCGGCGATAGTGGATCATTGGGGTTGGTAACAAAGTAACAGGAAAATAAAATCTGTGTTAATGACAGTTGGTTGACATGATTTTTCTACTTTTTACTCCATATTCATGAAAAAGCGCACTGCGTAAAACTACTCGATTTTTTTTGATGAATTAATTTCCTGTTAAACAGTTTGTTTATCCGCGGATTTTGATGCAGTTCAATACTGGTAAGGATTCTAAGTATTGCTATCTCCTCCTTATAATTTTTCTTTTATCTTTCATCTACGGAGGGCAATGTCTTTCTGTTTAAAAAAAAGCGTAAATTTCCGATGTTTTTATTACAAAAGCCGTAATTTCCACATCCAGTTCGCCCGGTGATATTTACTGAAACCGCTTACCTCAATAGGGTGCACTGTGTATTTACTGCTTTCAAAACCACTGTTATGATTTTACAAGGAAGTTTACGTCTTGAGTATAAGGATATGTCCTATCTCTTAAATGTGAAGACGATTTTAAAGGATGGTACCTATTATTTTTATGTAACTGACAAAGATGAATCCGCTCCGCTTTTGGGAGGTGAAACCATTGAATTAAATTATTCAAATTCTTTTTGTAGTACTGACCAAAATAAAAAAATGGTACAACAAAGAGTACCACCGGAAATTGTAAGTGCAGTAGAAAAACTGTTGTTGGATAACAAAGAATTGTGGTATTATTAGAACTGTGTTTTATTTCTGAAACCAGCTGTCCGGTTTTTATCAATCAACACAGTTTAAGACTGTATTGATTGATACAAACCGGTAAAATGATTTTCAACCTGATGAAAAAACACCGGGAAGCTGCAAATTTATAAGCGTTGCCTTCCTGCATTTGGTATTGCTAGCGAGCTGTATCAATTATCACTTTCATTTTCAGGCTCTTCACCAGGCTCGTCTTCATTCAAAAAATTGTCAGCATCTACCTCGCTATCAGTTTCGGCACTGTTGAATGCTTCTGCCTGGTTAACAAAATCGTCATCCAGCAATAACTCCAGCTCATCTGCTGTAATTTGTTCCTCCTCCGTTATAAGGGCAACCTGACTATCTGAATCAAGTATATCATCCCCGTCGGTTGGAGCAGCATATTCCATATTGTCATGCTTCATATCTGGTTTGATAGGGTCTTTTTTGTGCTCGTTGGCTTGTTGCATATTTTAATTTTTTTTGTACTGCAAAAAAGAGTTTGCTAATGGTAGGATAGCAATCCACGCTTGTCCGATTTTTGCAAGCATCCCCTTCCATGAAATTTGTAAAGGGAGTGCAATGATATCTACCAATAAACTCCCTGTTGCATCCCATGTTAATAAATGATTGTTGCACTCTAAAGGTACCCTTTTTTTAATGGTTGAAAGAAGTATCTGGCGATGGGCGTGATCAACATTTAGTTTTAGCAACAACAGAATTTTATATTTTTTATTTTATTTTTTTGAAATCAGCACAAATGTTTTTTTAAAAATAAAAAACACCTGCCACGGGGAATAAAGCGACAGGTGTTTTCTAAATAATACTATTCAGCTATTTTTATTGAACTACTCTTACACGGGTGTTGCCCACAATGATAAAGTTGTGTTCGCCCAATAAATGCAAAATAGCATGGCCTTGCATTCAACAAATTCAGATTAATTACTTTTCGTTTGATCCTTTAAAAGTTCCATCATGCACACTTTTTAAAAATTGAATCAAGCCATTCATATAAGTTTGCTGGTCATCATACATGCTCATATGACTACCTTTCGCACAATGCAGGTATTCCCCGTTTTTCACCTGCGTACTCATCCATTTCATATGCTCCGGATCCATGGTATCAAATTGTCCGCCAATGGTGAGTGTGGCTGTTTTAATATTGGGTAATTCCTTCTTTACATCCCATTTCAATAGTTTGCCCGATATGCCAAATTCGCTGGGGCCCTGCATGGTAACATAGAGTGATTGATTCATTTTTCCAAAGGAACGGGTTAGTGGTTCGGGCCATTGCTCCAGTGGTATCCTGCAATAATGTTTGGCATAAAAATTCGGCATCAGCAGTTCCATGTATTTGGGATTGGAGAAATCACCTGCTGCTTCAATTTTCCGGATGGTGTCCAGTATTTTGGGATCAAATTGTTTTGCTAAAACGGTATTGGCATAGTTGCCATAATCAGGACAGCTACTCATCATGTTACTGATGACGAGCCCTTTCATATTAGCCTGGTATTTAAGTGCATATTGCATCGCTAAAATGCCACCCCATGAATGTCCCAGCAGGTAAAAATTATCGCTGGTTAAGTTGAGCGCTTTACGCACCTGCTCCACTTCTTCTACATAACGGGGCAAATCCCAAAGCGAGGTGTCTGTAACTTTATCTGAATTGCCACAACCAAGCTGATCGTAATAAATAAACTCAATGTTTGCTTTTGGTAAAAAGTTTTCGAGGCATTCAAAATACTCGTGTGTAGCACCAGGACCGCCATTTAACAACAGCAATTTTATGCCCGGGTTATTGCCAAATCGTTTGGTCCACACATTAAATTTTCCTTTGGGCGTTTCAATACTCACCATTTTTACACCGCCATTTTGAATACCAGAATCATTTGGGGTAAAATAACTGGCTGCAGCATTTTCCTGCTGACGGCCAGGAGGTGTGGCATTGCAGGATAATAACAATGCAAGCCAACAAAAGCTGATTGCTGTGGACAGAACAGTATTTAATATTTTCATTGTTTTAGTTTTGTGACAAACTAAAGTACAATAATAAATTGTTGTGGCCTGCAGGTTAAATATGGTTAGTTTTATCGGCAACTAAAAAATCAATCCGTTAAGCTGCCAACGCAATATATCTTGCCAGGTATCTTTTTGCAACAGGCAACAGCGTTTCTTGCATGGGGAAATGTTTGGCCGTCTCAATAGAGTAAACTGCCGGATTTGGCAGGTCTGTCTTTTTACGGATCAGGTCCAGTTTAATTTGCTCGAGCGTACAGCCGATGCTACGGTAATAATTATCAACCAGGGAAACCCTTATCCCCCGGTGTTTTTCTTCTTTATTTTCAAAAAATGAAGTACGGTATTGGTATACAAAGGTGTTGTTGTTACCACAAGGGGTTAAAAAAAAGTAGCCTTCCGAAGCGTCCAGCGGAACAATACCTACGGGACTGATTTTAATGGTTGATTCTACGGATTCATAAATGTCTGCCCCATTTTTTATGGTTGATTCCATTTTGTTGGTAGCATATTCGATGATATCAGAAAGTTCCTCCATCAATTGATCATCTTTGATCACTTGTTCGTACAACAGCGTTAATTTTTCCAGGTGAACACCGGTAAGTCGTTTTGGAAATTCATGCTGCAGCTGCTCCTTTTTATCTCGAAATGCAATCATATTTTTATAGTGAAAAATAATATCGGCCAATGAGGGGTATAGTTTTTTTTCACAGAAGCCATTGTCTATTTCTTTTAAATAGGCAAGCAGGGTATATTGCTTCAGCTCAAAATCAATGTAGCCTTCCGCAAACCAGGTTTCAGACAGCTTTTTCATAGTATAAGATTGAATGGTGACTTTGTATGATTGAAAGTAAAACGAAATGAACGTTCCTTTATTTTTCGCGATTCAGAGAAAAATAAGAAACCTTCAGTTGGGAAGGTTTCTTATTACAAAAAAATTTTCAAACTATGCTTACTATTTCCGGGCTTCAGCCGCTGTTAACGGGATTGAATAATACAACACAAAAGTCCGCCAAAATTATAAACGGGCGGGTAAATAGAATCACAGTTTTGTGTAATGATTTTTCTACAAGCCAGCGCAGGGTTTTTGTTACCTGTTTATATTCGCCGGAAGCTGATTGCAGCGAAGATTAAAATGATCATGCGCAAATTCTACAATTTGAGTGCTAGGCATTGAGGAATGAAAAGTAACCGGCTTTACAGCAGCGTACTGTTTTAATTACCTGTAGCAAGTGGAAACGGGTTTTTCATACAACTATCCACAGACAGATGGTGTATTAAAAGGGTTGGAGCTCAACAACATTTAGTCATTTTTCGGTACAACGGTTATATTAACGGCCGCCGATGACAACCCAATACTGATGATAATTTTATCCGCAACATGAATGGTTTGGCTCCCTGCAAAATGCTGGTTAGTGGCAGGAGTAAGAACTTCAATAACGAATAGCGGCTTTGCTAGCTTTTTTTGCGGGCAGCAGATGGGTTAACAGCCATCAACAAGAATAATAAGCTTTTCATCTAACCTTTATTTTATATTCCATTTACTGATAAAGTAACTATTTGCCTAACAATTAAGTTTTGCTGGTGTCACTATGATTAAAAAATATTATTTCAATCAATCCGATTAATTTACATATATCTTTAACTAATTCCAGATTTAATGGTTACACTAGCAACCATTCCTTTCTTTTTTATCCTTTTACTGCGCTAGCCTACAAACAGTTCCCTTTAATTCTTAAAAGAACGTATTGTATGATAAAAAGAATTTTTTTGGCTGAAGATGATGAAGACGATGCCGATTTATTTAAGGATGTATTATCCGATTTAAATAAAAATGTGCAGCTTTCCATCGCCGAAAACGGGCTAAAGTTAATCGCATTACTTGAGCAGGCGGATGCATTACCGGATCTGATATTTACCGACCTGAATATGCCCATTAAAAATGGATTTCAATGCCTGGAGGAAATACGAAGCCGACCTGAATGGAATTCTATAAAATTAATTATCCATTCCACAACATCACAGCAAGACCAAATAGACAAGGCATACAGGCTGGGGGCCAATCTATACCTGCCTAAATCTACCGATTACATCGAGTTTAGAAATGCACTTATAAGATGCCTGGAACTGGATTGGCAAATTGAATCATCGAAATAACAGAAATTCATCTTCTATTTAAAAAGAAACCTCGTGCAATCGTCACCTTTTCTACAACAGCTCCGGCATTCCACTGCGGCCAGCCATCATGCGCTGGAGCAAAATGCCTGCTCAATTGCTTTGATGAGTCAATCAGTTACAGTGGATCAATATACAGTTTACCTCAATTGTTTAGTGCCTTTTGTAAAGGGATTTGAAGAACATGTGTTTCCTGGTTTACAGCAAACCCTACCCGATCTGGATGAACGGCGTAAACTGCATATGCTTCGTTCAGATTTGCTATTATTAGGAGCACTAGGGCAGGTTGACCAAACTTTCACCGGGGATTTTTTCACGGCTCATTATCCGGATAGCGCCAACAGACTTGGAGGGATGTATGTGTTGGAAGGATCAACGTTGGGTGGCAAAATCATAACAAAGCACCTGCAGCAATCACTGGGTAAAAAAGTTGATGGCAAAACAACCTACTTAAATCCTTATGGAGATCAGGCAGGTAACAGATGGAAAAACTTTTTGCAGTTGTTGCAGGATGCAGCATCCGAAAGCAACAACGAAGAGGCTATCATAACAGGCGCTATCACTACTTTTTCTATTTTAGAAAGTTTATTATCAAACAATACGCTAAATAAATTTACCAATGAATATCAGAAACCTGCTTAATAAGGATGTTCTAAGCATTACCAATTGCGAAAGCGAACCCATCCACATCCCCGGCAGTATTCAGCCCAATGGCTTTTTATTGGGCATCTCGCCAGCGGATCTTACGATACACTATTGCAGTCAAAATTGCGAGGAGTATTTTAATGTTGGTATCAAAGAAATACTGGGTAATAATATTGCTGCTTTTTTTAAAAAAGAGGAAATTGAAAGTTTTACAAAAATCTTTCAATCAGGTGCAAAGGAAATGCTGCGACCTTTTGTGTTTTTATTAAAAGGCATCGGCTATAATTGTATAACCCATATCAGCGGTCAATTTATTATACTTGAATTTGAACCTTTTTCCGAAGACCCTGCTGAACTGCCAAATCTTTATATTCTGAGCAAGCGATTCACGTATTTTACAGAAAAAGCAGACAACCTGCAATCCCTTTGCGACGATATTGCCAATGAAACAAGATCGATCATTGGCTTTGACCGGGTAATGATTTACCGCTTTGATGAGCAATACAATGGTGAAGTATTTGCAGAAAGCAGCGCACCACACCTGGAGCCATTTCTAAACCTTCATTATCCACATACAGATATACCAGTGCAGGCAAGAGAATTGTACCTTAAAAACCTGGTAAGGTTGGTGGAAGATGTAAATTATATCCCAGTGCCGCTTTTTACTTTTGAGGAAGCCGGCAGGCAGGCCGAAAACCTTGATCTGGGTAATTCATTCCTCCGAAGCGTTTCACCCATCCATGTAGAATATCTTAAAAACATGGGAGTGAGCGCCACATTTGTAATATCGCTGATACACAATAACAAATTATGGGGACTAATATCCTGTCATCATTACACGCCGAAAAATATCCCCTATTACAAAAGACTGGCAGCTCACCTGCAGGCAATCTTGCTTACTTCTCAAATTGATGTGCGCCAGACGGCCGATCGGTTTGAATTTGTACATCAAACAAATCAAAAAGCGGATTTACTCAACAACTTATTGACAAATGAACCCAATAACGTGAGCGATCCTGTAGCCCTGCAATTGTTGCAAATCATGTTGAATGCGGATGGCATACTGGTTATGTTTAGAGAAAAATTATATACCAACGGCATCATTCCGGAAGAAAAAGAAATACCGCAGCTCATCAACTGGCTGATGGAGGTAGTGCAAAAAGACGTTTTTTTTACCCACAAATTAAAAGACCATTACCCGGGTGCAGAATCAATAAATGCAAAAGCGGCGGGCCTTTGCTTTATGGCATTTGGCCCTGATTTAAAAAATGGAATCATCTGGCTAAGACAGGAAGTGAAGAAAAAAATTAACTGGAGCGGCGACCCAAGCAAAGCAACTCAGAAAAACGATACCACCAATGTTTTGTCGCCACGAAAATCCTTTGAAAAATTTTTGCAACTGGTGGAGCACCAAAGTAATGAATGGCAAAAGCCGGAACTTGATGCCGCCCGTACCATTTGCGCAACGCTGCAGCGTCAGTTGCACCTGGCCGATCTTAAAGAAGAAGAAATCCGGTACCTGAGCCTAAATGATAAGTTGAAAAAGGCCAATGACGAATTGGCCAATATGAATTGGATTAGTACCCACGATTTAAAGGAACCACTTCGTAAAATACAGATTTATGCATCGATGATACTGAATAAAAATGGCCATGAAATACCCGAATCGGTACGGTCTAATATTAACCGGATGCAGTCGTCTGCAGTGAGGATGCAAACACTCATTGAAGACCTGTTGGCTTACTCAAAAGTAGTGGATGAGGAAACCCGTTTTACAATGGTAGACCTAAATACCGTATACGACGAAGTAAGGGCCCAATTGTCCGATACCATTGAGGCAAAACAAGCTGTTATTAATTCGGTGAAACTACCTAACATAAGAGGCATTCACTTTCAAATGCGCCAGCTATTCATCAACCTTATCAGCAATGCCTTAAAATTTGCAAAAGAAGATATCTCCTCCATTATCAATATAGGTTTTGAACAAGTGTATATAGCAGACCCGGATGCTACCAATTTAGCAAAAGTGCCCAATTATTTTAAAATAATAATAGCAGACAATGGCATTGGATTTAATCCTGAATATGGTAAAAAGGCACTTCAAATATTTCAGCGGTTAAACGGTAACATGTATGAGGGAACAGGCATTGGGCTGGCAATCTGCAAGCGCATCATGGATAACCACCATGGATTTTTAGAAGTAACCGGCGAAGAGGGAATTGGCGCCACTTTTATGATTTTACTTCCCATCACGGCTGGCGATAATGAAAAAATTGTTTGATCTATCCCAAACAGCCGGCTGTAATTTCTGAATAGCAATAGGCAATCAACCCATCCATTGACCACTGTTTTTTGTGTTCTTACAGCCCGTCAATGATAAGCCCTTTTTAAAATGCTGTAAGAATCGGCGCATTCACCAGGTACCTACAATTAAATAATTGTTTTACTGCTGGTTTTTGCCGTGGAGGCATCGTATGTTTCAAACTAATACCTATTTTTATCGCATAAAAAAAATCAAATGCAACAGAATAACTTATTCATTTTATCTAACGGAAGAGTAGCAGCCATCAATAAAAAAGACGGACAGATCATTTGGGAAGTAAAACTCAGGGGATATTTAAGTAGCTCCTCCGCTGCAATTGGAGTGGGTCAAATCAGTGTAGAAGACAATAAAATATTTGTGGGTATTTCCGGCATAGTGCTTTGCATAAGCACAAAGGATGGAGCCTTGATTTGGAAAAATGAACTAAAAGGATGGGGCTTTGAATTTGTAAGTATGGCCAATGCAGATAACAGTGCAGCCAGTGAAGCAGCTGCTACAAGAACAGCAGTTATTGCAGGTAATTAACATTTTTGCTAAGGCTGTAAGGGAACAATATTTTGAACTGTAATAAATTAAACAGCATCGTTTATAAATTCAACGTGTTTTTTACCCGATGGTATGCATATACTTTTCCGGAATTTTGTTTTACCGGCTCCCATTTGGCAATTGTTTTCAGTATTCAAATTAGTTCAGCTTCATTTCCAAAACCGTTTTTTGTTTCAGGTATAAAATCAAAAGCTCACACCATCGATTCTTACAATAAGCCTTTTACAATAACGTCATCGCTTTTTTAGCACCATTTTTTACAAGCGTTTGCTTGTCAAGATTTTTTCTATATAACTGGTTAGCTTTTTTTCTCCCCTCGGATAAGAAGCTACGACTTCTGTTTTAGTGAAAACCCTTGGCTCTTCTTCTAACAGAACTTATGTTTCAGTTGGCACCATTGCGGCGGCTGCATTGTTTTAAGCATTGCTCGTTGATAAGCAAAATAGCATCATTAGAAACGGTATATATTTCTTGATTTTTTTTTAAAAAGCTGTTTTCTCTCTGGTGAATAAACGGTGCAAATTTGATGTATGCAGCTACAAAACATTTAAAGGCATTTACCGGAAAAAATTATGAGATGATTTATTTTTTAAACACCTTCCCGTCCTTCATTACAAAAACTACTTTACCCATCACCAGAATATCTTTCAGCGGGTCACCATCCACCGCAATGATATCGGCCAGTTTATCCTTTTGAATGGAGCCCAATGTATTTTCTACGCCGAGCAATGTAGCAGCACTAATGGTGGCGGATTGGATGGCTTCCATCGCAGGCATACCGCCTTCGGTCATATACTGAAACTCGAGATAATTTTTTCCATGCATGAAAACGCCTGCATCGGTACCAAAAGCAATCTTCACCCCGGCTTTATAAGCCTTGGCAAACGTGGCCTGTATTTTTGGACCGGTTACCAAAGCTTTTGGTGTAACGATGGCAGAATAATAGCCTGGTATTTTTGCAGAGTCCGCCGTTGACTTTCCAGCTATAATGGTGGGTACCAGCCAGGTGCCATGTATTTTAAACAAGTCAATGCATTCATCATCCATAAAGGTACCATGCTCAATAGAGGTAACACCGCCACGGATGGCCCGCTTCATTCCTTCGGCACCATGTGCATGCGCTGCAACTTTAAACCCGTAATCTTTGGCCGTTGCTACAATGGCCCTTATTTCTTGTTCGGTAAACTGAGCGCCGCTACCATCTTTTGCCTGGCTAAGCACACCACCGGTAGCAGTAATTTTTATCAGGTCGGCTCCATCTTTGTACCGCTGGCGAACGGCCTTCACACAATCATCTACCCCGTTTACCACACCGTCAATTGGACCGGGATCGCCGCCAAATGAACGCTTCAATCCGTTGGTTGGATCTGCATGTCCGCCAGTAGTTGCAATTGACTTTCCGGCTGTATAAATTCTTGGGCCAATGGTGGTGCCGTTGTTAATGGCATTGCGCAGCGAAATGTTTACCCCGGTACCACCTAAATCTCTTACGGTTGTAAAGCCTGCCATCAATGTTACATACGCATAGTTCACCGCAGCAAATGCAATGTCCTGCGATTCGGTTAAAAGCCTGTCTGCCACAGCATTTCTTTTGGTCTGGGTTTCCAGATGTACGTGCATGTCCATCAGGCCGGGCATTGCGGTTTTAGTTTTCAAATCAATTAACTGATCGGTAGCGGCTGGCGTTGCATAACCGTCTTTAACCTCCACAATTTTGTTACCTTCTACAATAATTGTTTTAGCAGTCAATACCGTATTGCTAACCGCATCAATTAATTTACCACAATGGATATAGGTTTTTTGCGCCTGCGTATAACCTGATAAAAAGATGACCAGTACTAAACAAATTTTTCCCATAATAATAGATGAGTGAATTAAGCTAAAGCTACTATAAAAATATGGCTGTCCATTT